>CAWLBR010000264.1:0-2537 GCA_963855085.1 Gammaproteobacteria bacterium | reverse complement strand
ATCCCTTGCCTGGCTTCGAGCAGTTCAAGGTGCGGTTCGTCGACACCAGCTACAAGCACACCGAGTTCGAAGGAGATGAGATTGGTACCGTATTTGAGAGCGACAGTACCAATACACGTGTTGAACTGAAGCACAATTCATGGGGTGCCTGGCAGGGTGTCTTTGGATTTCAGTACACCGACCTCGATTTTTCTGCTGTCGGTGCCGAGGCATTTATACCGAACACTAACACCAAGACCACGGCTGCTTTCTGGATTGAACGTGGCGATTTCGACGCCTGGCAGATTGATCTGGGCTTGCGTTATGAGGATGTCAAAATCAAGGTGCCCAACACACTCGTTTTAGAAGAAGGCCCGACAGGTCCTTCCTCTGACTCCGACTTCCAGCCCTTTAGCGCTTCCGCTGGAACCATTTGGACTATTAGCGACGCTGTTGGTCTTACCGGCTCGGTATCCTACGCCGAGCGGGCGCCGGGTGTGGAAGAGCTCTATGCCAATGGCCCGCATATTGCTACGCAGGTGTTCGAGGTGGGCGATGTTTCGCTAAGCAAGGAGTCTACTGTGCACGTCGAGGGTGGCGCACGATTGGATCTAGGCCGGTTCTCCGGAAGCGCAACGGTCTACATGGACCAATTCAGTGACTATATTTATCAATCCGACTCCGGGCTTGAAGAAGAAGGCCTCCCCGTATTGCTCTGGTCTCAACAGAATGCAGACTTTGTCGGCGCTGAAGTCGAGCTACGCTACGACTTCGAAGAAAGTAGATTCGGACACTGGCAAGTGTTCAGCTTTGCTGACGTTGTGGACGGCGAACTGTCCGACAACACCGATGTGCCACTGATGCCACCAAAACGGGTCGCACTGGGGCTGGACTGGGATAGGGGAAACTGGACAGCTAATGTACTGTGGATTCACGCCTACGATCAAAACAATGTCGCCGAGCTAGAAACTGACACGCCGGGATATGACCTGCTGAACGCAGAGCTGGCACTGACCGGTTCAGGTCAGGATCAGTTCGAATGGCAGATCTACCTCAAGGGCCAAAACTTGCTCGATGAAAGCATCCGCAACAGCACGTCCTACCTCAAGGACCAGGCGCCACAAATAGGCCTGAACATCATATTCGGTGTGCGCGTTTTCTTCTAACCATCTACTACAGGGCGCCAGACGATTTTTTTAACCGGCAACGATGAACAGTAACGGCAATAGAGTGCTACGATGAAACTGTTCATTAACTTCAGGATAAAAAATGCAATCTGGCGCCTATCTTTCTCTCGCGATTTACTTTATCGCCATGTTTTCTATCGGCATTTACGCTTACTCTGCGACAAAAGGAGACCTGACTGGTTTCATGCTCGGTGGGCGTAATTTAAACCCAGCGGTGACCGCATTATCAGCGGGAGCGTCAGACATGAGCGGTTGGATGTTACTTGGTCTACCCGGTGCAATGTATATTTCAGGGCTCAGTAGTGCATGGATAGCATTGGGACTGACGCTTGGCGCCTACCTGAACTATTTACTGGTTGCACCAAGGCTACGCGTGTTTACCGAGCTACTCGACGATGCCGTTACGATTCCAGAATACTTTGAGCGCCGATTTGATGACAGGGGGCATCTGATTAGGATACTAAGCTCTGTCGTTATCATTATTTTTTTCGCCATATATACGACCTCAGGCGTCGTCGCTGGCGGAAAATTATTCGAGTCATCATTTGGCTTGAACTACGAACTAGGGCTTTTCATCACGGCCGGTGTGGTCGTAGCCTATTCTACATTTGGCGGCTTCCTCGCGGTCAGTACGACTGACTTTGTACAAGGCTGCATCATGTTTTTGGCCTTGATTTTGGTTCCAATTGTCACCCTAAACCAGATAGGCAGTGTGGCGCAGACACAGCACTATCTAATGGAGCTAAGCCCTGCGATGCTGAGTCTCGGCGGAGGCTCTCTATTGGGAATACTTTCTGCCGCTAGCTGGGGCTTGGGTTACTTTGGACAGCCCCATATTATTGTTCGTTTTATGGCAATAAGGTCTGTTCGAGAGATAAAAGTGGCCCGTCGCATTGGTATGAGCTGGATGATCATTTCTTTGACAGGAGCCATCGCCGTTGGGCTGGTCGGTGCAGCCTATATTAAATCCATCGGCGGCAATCTTAGTGACCCGGAAACCATATTTATATTCTTATCCAATACTTTATTTGATCCCCTCGTCAGTGGTTTTTTATTAGCTGCGATTCTAGCAGCAATTATGAGCACCATTTCGTCCCAACTGTTAGTCACATCCTGTTCTCTCACTGAAGACATCTACCACACATTCTTACGCAAAAAAGCCAATGACACCGAGTTAGTCCTTGTCGGCCGCTTTTCTATTGTTGCAGTTGCTTTGCTAGCAATATTTTTAGCGCATAATAGAAACAGCAGTATTCTATCCTTAGTCAGCAACGCATGGGCCGGATTCGGCGCAGCATTTGGCCCCGTGGTGTTATTGAGTCTGTTCTGGGCAAGAATGACTAGGCAGGGCGCATTGGCTGGAATCGTAGT
>CAWLBR010000263.1:0-2591 GCA_963855085.1 Gammaproteobacteria bacterium | reverse complement strand
CGGCGCTCGTAGATCTGCCAGATACCAATCGCGGTTTCTGCCAGACTCTCTCGACTGACATAAAACAGCTCATCCCGAGGATGGAAATCGAGAATTGTCATCAACGCCTTACCGTCGTGACTATTGGCTTTAAAACCCGAATTCTCCATTACCCAGTTGACTTTGTTGCGCAGGATTGGAATACGCCTCGGGCTGTAAGAGTAAAACTGCGAGGTGTAGAGGCCCATAAAGCGCACTTCGCCGCAGGGCTGCCCCTCAGTATTAAAGCGCTTGACCACCACATAGTCTGAGTAGACATCGCGGTGCACTCGCGAGCGCTGTGAGGATTTGGTAATGGTCAGCAGCTCATCGCTTTCATAGAGTGCGCGAACACCGGGACTGAGTTCTTCAACCCAACCTTCGCGGCGATCACCACTGTATTTTTTCAGCAGACCACAGCGACTGTCGGCGACCTCACTGAGATAAAATTTAGCATCATCGACTTTTAGATCGAACTCGACACAGCCGGTAAAGGTAAAGTAGCCATTGTGAATCCAGCGTAAAAACTCTAGGGGCTCCTTGAGCTTTTCAACCTCTGGTGCATTGTTCTGCAACTCTTCGATAAGGGTTTCCACGCGCCGACGCATGGGATCAAACTCACCCACCACCACATCAACATCGTCGAGCACATCTAAGAGTTCGCGGCGCAAGTCAGCCAGTTCCGACTCGATATGCAGGTCCACTTCAATGGTGATAAGCGCTTCTCTTTTGGCGCCTTCGATGAAATCAGCATAAATACGCTCAATTACGCCCCCCGCATTGCGCACCACCCAGACCGGATTGCTCTGTAGAGTAAAAATATTTAAGCCACGTCGATTGAGCACAATTCTCAGAGAATCGACCAAGAACGGCATATCCCGCTGGTTAATATAGATAGTGGTATGCGCACTGAACCAGCCATCCTGCTCTGGCTCTGGGTTAAACACCCGCACTCGCGCGCGATCTTGAGGTACCGTCATCGAGATTGCTTCGCCACTAAAGCAGCGCAGTCCCCAGAGGTTCCAAAAAATCTCCTCGGCGGGCCGCGCTAAGTAGTCGGCATCCGGATAGAAATGCATGGCATTAACAATAAAATTATCAAATTGCTGAGCCTGAGATTTAGTCAACTGTCGGGCAGCAATCTTGCTCAGGGAATTAATTAGCTCAGCGCGTTGGTGATTATTTTTGGCATCCATGACGAATTTCTAAACCTTTTTTAGTTTTGTCAGTCTACAACCTTTTTAATCACTTTATTAAATCCATAAACAGCCAAAACTATTCATCTTTGGGCGGATATATCGCGCTTAGCGGATATAAAAAAGGTCATTTTTGTGTTGCAATAATAGACACTAGAATCAACCATTGGGTTTTATTTCGCAACAATCACTAGGGGTTAGTTTTGCACCAGAAAATTCATCTACTCAAAGATTGGCTGAACACACAGATCGTCGGCCAAGAACATCTTGTTGAACGCTTGATTGTCGCCCTATTGGCAGATGGCCATTTGCTCGTTGAAGGCGCACCAGGCCTGGCTAAGACCAAGGCTATCAAGACCCTTGCAGACGGCATTGAGGGGGATTTTCAGCGCGTACAGTTCACTCCAGATCTGCTGCCCGCGGATATTACGGGCAGCGAGATCTATCGCCCGGAACAGGGCAACTTTGAATTTCAGGCCGGGCCGCTGTTTCACAATCTGGTATTAGCCGATGAGATTAACCGCGCACCCGCCAAAGTTCAGTCGGCGCTGCTCGAAGCCATGGCCGAGCGCCAGGTCTCGGTGGGTGGCACCACCTACCCTCTGCCGGAAATGTTTATGGTGATGGCAACTCAGAACCCCATTGAACAGGAAGGCACCTACCCGCTGCCTGAAGCTCAGATGGACCGCTTTTTAATGCACATTATGGTGGACTATCCAGCGCCAAAAACCGAGCGCCTGATTCTCGAGCTGTCCCGCAGAGAAGCCCTTAAAGAAGCCCCACAGCCGGTCGAACTGCTGACCCAAGAGACATTATTTGCCGCGCGCAAAGCCGCCTTGTCTGTGCATATGGCGGAACCGGTTGAGGAGTATCTGGTACAGCTGATACTCGCCACCCGAGACGTCAAACTCTACGGCGGCGATCTCGCCAAATGGCTGGATTACGGCGCCAGCCCCCGAGCCACTATTGCACTGGACCGCTGCAGTCGCGCACTGGCCTGGCTTCAGGGCCGTGACTTTGTCACCCCAGATGATATTCGCGCCGTGGCTCACGACGTCTTGCGTCATCGACTGATCCTGAGTTTTGAAGCCGAGGCCAGCGGCGTAACCGCCAACCAAGTGATCGATACATTACTGGAATCTGTCGCCTCAGCCTAATGAATCAACCCCCAGATCAGGACAATCATCCCGCCATCGCCAGCCTCAGTGACATGGTGCGCCTGCGTTACGCCGCCCGCGAGCTAACCGGTTTTCCTCAGGTTCAGGCGCGGCAGATGATGGCCGGCGGACATCGCTCTAGCTTTCGCGGCCGCGGTATGGATTTCGATGAGGTGCGCATCTATCAACCGGGCGACGATGTGCGCACTATCGACTGGCG
>CAWLBR010000262.1:0-2636 GCA_963855085.1 Gammaproteobacteria bacterium | reverse complement strand
GAAGGCGCTGAGCGCTGCATGAAGATGGCTATGGAAACCGCCAGAGGTCCAATCGACTATATCAATACCCACGGCACCAGCACGCCGGTAGGTGATGTGGCTGAACTCGGCGCGATTCGTAACACCTTCCCTGAGAACTGCCCTGATATCAGCTCAACTAAATCACTCTCTGGTCACAGCCTAGGTGCTGCTGGCGTTCACGAGGCGATTTACTGCATGCTGATGATGCAAAATGACTTTGTCGCTGGCTCTGCTCATATTGATGAGCTCGACGAGCACGCTGTAGGTCTGCCAATCTTATTGGAAACCAAAGAGAAGAAGCTAAACTGCATTATGTCCAACAGCTTCGGTTTCGGCGGCACCAATGCGACGCTGATTATGGAACGCTACACTGACTGATTTTGTCATTGTTTGAAGAAGGCGGCCTCGGCCGCCTTTTTTGTGTCTGATAGCTTTTGAGATTGATGGCTTTTGAGATTGATGGCTTTTAGGATTGATGGCTTTTAGATCGGGTGGCCCCCGCCTCTACTCTTGGAGTTTCGCTTACCCAAAATCTCGGCCTGCGGCTTCCCTCGAATTAAAATGTCATTACGGGTCGCGCCGACAGGCATCCCTGCCTGACGTCGCTCAATTGCACATCCCTGTGCCATTTGAATTTTTCGGCGTGATTTAAGGCACGCAAAACTCCAAGAGCAGAGGCTCGAAAATAGTCTGTTGCGGGGACTGACAAAACATAAAAATGGCAGGCACAAAAAAGGGAGCTGATTTAACAGCTCCCTATTCGAAGGATCTAACAGCAAGTTACAACGCTGCTAAAATCGCCTCAGCACTTGAAGCTTCCAGCGCACCAGCATCAACATTCAGCAGGCTCACTACACCGTCATCGACGATCATAGCGAAACGCTGACTGCGCGTGCCCATACCAAAACCACTGCCGTCCAATACCAGACCCAGAGCTTCAGTAAACGTCGCATTGCCATCGGCCAACATCATCAGATGCTCAGCATTGGCAGACTTGCCCCAAGCGTCCATGACAAATACATCATTCACAGACATGCAGGCTACTGTATCAACGCCCTTGGCTTTAATGTCGTCAACATGGACAACAAAACCCGGCAGGTGAGCCGCAGAACAGGTCGGTGTAAAAGCACCGGGAACGGCAAAGAGTACAACTTTCTTACCAGTGAAAAGATCAGCAGTGCTGACACCAGTAGGACCTTCTGCGCCCATTACAGTGAACATGCCTTCTGGAATTTTATCGCCAACTTGAATCGTCATAACAACCTCGTAATAGTAAGTTTTAGCCCCGGCGGTTAACCGCCAGAGCTAAGTGGATCTAAAGAATCGAAAGGGATTTTAAATAATATTTATTAACAACTGACGCGCTCTAGAACGGGATATCGTCGTCAAAGCTGTCCATGCCCTGAGGGGCCTGCTGCTTAGGAGCCTGATTTTGCTGTTGCTGCTGGCCCTGATTTTGCTGACCTTGATTTTGCATCTGGCCCTGATTTTGCTGACCTTGGTTCTGTTGACCCTGGTTCTGCTGTGGACGATTTTGCTGATATCCACCGCCACCGCCGCCACCTTCCTGACCACCGCGACTATCGAGCATCTGCATTTCACTAGCAACAATCTCCGTAGTGTAACGGTCGGAACCATCTTGCCCCTGCCACTTGCGCGTGCGCAGCGAGCCTTCAACATAGACCTTAGAACCTTTCTTCAAATACTCGCCGGCGATCTCGCCAAGACGATTAAAAAATACCACTTTGTGCCATTCAGTGCGCTCTTGCTGCTCGCCCGTATTCTTGTCTTTCCACGCCTCTGATGTGGCCAGGCTCATATTGGTGACAGCACCGCCTGAAGGCAAATAGCGCGTCTCCGGATCTTGACCACAGTTACCGACTATTATTACTTTGTTGATTCCGCGCGCCATTTTCTTCCCCTGTTCGTTATAAATTAAAGTAAGGCTTCAGACCGGACATGTCCACGGTCTTCTTATTCACTTTGGCATATGCCAACTGTTCACCACTAACGACGAGTATATCCTCTACGCCGGGAACTTTTAAGATTAATTTCGCAAAATCCTCGTGACCCATATCACCACTATTTAGAACCACTGTCTGCAGCGTTCGGGGCGCCTCTAAACCCAGCGCCAACAGCCACCAGACAAGGCCAATTGCCGCCAGCAGCAAGAACAAACTATCGACACCAAACTGCTGCACACTCCAACCACCGAGCACACCGCCAACAAAGGCACCGAAAAACTGGCTGGTGGAATAGATCCCCATTGCCGTGCCCTTGCGGCCAGCGGGACAGACTTTACTCAACCATGAGGGCAATGAAGCTTCAAGCAGATTAAACGCAGCAAAAAACACCAATAACATAATCGGCGTCAACAACGGACCTCTAAACAGCGCTAACAGAAACATGGCCAGAGTCACGCAGGCAACTGCCGTAGTGAAGCTGAGTTTCTGGCGCTGTAATTTCTCCCCGGCAATCATCGCCGGCAACATGGCCACAAAGCCACCCCCGAGCAGTACTAGATAGACCCACCATAGGTCATCGCCGCCTATGCCCAGCTCGTCTGAGAGCAGCACCGGAATCACTACAAAGGCGGCCATCAAAATCAGGTGCAG
>CAWLBR010000261.1:0-2659 GCA_963855085.1 Gammaproteobacteria bacterium | reverse complement strand
GCAATACATACAGATTCGTGAATGCGAAGAATTAGTTGCAGATGTCTCGTTTGTTTATATGGGACATATGCCAACCACAGCGTCCAATATTACAGCAGTTGAGCGGCGGAGAGCGCGACAGGCTGGTGAGCTGGTAGACTAGGCTGCGGTCAGGCTATCGAAAGCTAGTAGTGAACCGTAGACGTGCGCTAATAATAGGATATCCATGAAGTTATCAGTTATTCTTATCTCCTACGATATGGCGCGAGAAATTCCTCGCACCCTACAAGGCCTTTCGCGCACTTACCAGCATGGCGCACAGGAACTGGACTACGAGGTTATCCTCGTCGATAACGGTTCACCAAATCCTCTCGATCCGGCTTCTTGGGCAGGAATAGATGTTCCGGTCCGCTTGATCCAACTCAAAGATGCGTCATCATCTCCCGCCAGAGCGATTAATATTGCACTCAATGAAGCGGCCGGCGAGATTGTTTGCCTGATGATCGATGGTGCCCATATTTTGACCCCAGGCGTGTTTCGAATGGCTCTGGCGTCTTACGCGGCGTTTGAAAACCCTGTTGTGGCTACACGGTACTTTTGGCTGGGGCCTGATGCGCAGAATGAATCGATTTCTCAGGGCTATGATGGCAATGTCGAAGATCAGCTGTTACAGAAAATTGAGTGGCCGCATGACGGTTATCGGCTCTATGAAATTGGGACTCCACTGCGTAACGGGGGGGAAAGAATTCATTGGTTGAATCGCATGTTCGAATCGAATTGTTTGTTTATGACCAGAGCGCTATTCGAAGGACAGGGGGGGGCGGATGAAAGGTTTGACCTGCCTGGTGGTGGGTTTATCAATCTAGATATTTTTGGCCGCGCGGTCGATGCCCCGGGTGTCACTGCGGTGCAATTAATTGGCGAGGGCTGTTTTCACCAGCTTCACGGCGGAACCACAACAAACGTCAGCATAGAACAAAGAGATATGAGTCTCGATAAGTATAGGAGGCAGTTTGAAGAGATTCGTGGTCATGGGGATGTCGTCACCAAAAAGACGTTTTACTACATGGGTCACTTGCCAACTAAAGCGTCAAAGATCCACAGAGGAAGCTATAAGTAGGCCGAGCAGGATCAGCGATTTGTACGGATTTTCCTGGCTCACCAACCATACTGCTTCAGGTCAATGGTATTGTTCATTCTAAATAAGACGCCTTCCGCCTCCAAGCGGTCTCTCTGCATTTTGTGTGGCGCAGAGCCGTTTGGAAGAGATAATCGTCCCTGAGCATTGATTACGCGATGCCAGGGTATGAGAGTGCTGTGTGGCAGTCCTCGCAACGCTAGCCCAACCCGGCGGGCTGCCTGGCCAAGCCCAGCTTTTTTTGCAATACCACCATAAGTGGTGACTTTGCCCTTTGGGATTGCTGCAACGACCTGCCATATTCGGTGGTTGATGTTGGGTTCGTAGCTGGTCATCTATTAGAAGCGGATTCCTAACGATCTCCTGTCAGTGTGTCAGACTTTGTATTTTGCGTCGAGATATCTCAACAGGTGTTGAAAAATTCACCACTGCCGCCATACTTCACAGACTGTCTGCGGAGAATTTTTTTATGCGCTTTTTAATTATGCTGCTGCCGTGGCTGGAGCTGCTGACACTTGTCGAACTGGGGATCCTTACCAGCGCTTTGACTGTTCTGGTTTACGTGTTTGTGACTGTGGTCCTGGGCATGGCCATATTGCGGCGTCAGGGTCTAGGCATGTTCGAGCGCCTTAGGCAGGCTCAGGAGGGCCGAATTATCGGCCCTGAACTGTTACTCGATGACATGGCCCTGGGGTTTGCCGGTCTGCTGCTAATTTTCCCGGGCATGATTTCTGATCTAGTCGCTCTGATTGTGATGATCGGTCCATTGCGGCGGCGTCTGGCGAATGCTCTGATAGGCCCACAGCCTGAGGCCTATATTCCAGAGCGGGACACCAGCGGCCACGAAACCATTGAGGGTGTTTACCGCCAGGTGGACGATGAAAATAACCCATAACTCATTGTAATTTAAGTCTATTTTATTGGTCCCACAAAAGGTGGAAAAACGTCACGCTACGCTTGACTCCGTAACATTCTTGACTAGAATTAGCACTCTTGGGAAAAGAGTGCTAATTGGGCCTTGAATTTCATTGCTACGCCCCAATTAATCCCACTAAGCCCCAATCTAGGGTCCCTATAACGTCACATTGTTACATTGGAGAGTTATACAAATGAAAATCCGTCCGTTGTACGACCGCGTGGTCGTTCGTCGCAAGGAAGAAGAAACAGCCTCCGCAGGCGGTATCTTGCTGTCAGGTTCAGCTATAGAGAAACCCAACCAGGGTGAAATCGTTGCAGTAGGCGATGGCAAAATACTCGATAGCGGTGAGTTGCGCCCCTTGACTGTAAAGGTCGGCGATATGATTGTATTCGGTCAGTACGCTGGCAGTAACACCATTGAGATTGATGGTGAAGAATTGATCATGATGGGTGAGAGCGAAATCTTTGCAGTGGTCGAGTAAGACCCCAAAGTCATCGTATTTCACGAGTTAAAAGCAGATTAAAACCTAAGGAAATTTCACCATGGCAAAAGACGTAATCTTCGGTAATAGCGCTCGTCAGCGCATGCTGAATGGCGTAAACATTCTAGCTGACGCCGTTAAG
>CAWLBR010000260.1:0-2681 GCA_963855085.1 Gammaproteobacteria bacterium | reverse complement strand
CGGTATATTAAGTATCGCACCGGGCGGCGTCAGAAATCTTGGCACAAGAACTGTGTTGCATTGGGGCTCGCCAGTGGCTTTATCGAGCCATTAGAGTCCACCAGTATCCATTTGGTGATGACCGCTATTATTCGTTTAATTCGGCTCTTTCCCTTTGGTGATTCCAGTACAGCATTGGCGGATCGATTTAACCAGGAGTCGAGTACCGAGATAGAAACTGTAAGAGATTTTGTGATTTTGCACTACAAGCAGACCAATCGCACCGACACCGATTTTTGGAACGCCTACCGCACCATGGATATACCGGAGACCCTGGCCCATCGGCTCGAAATTTTTAAGAAAAACGGCTATGTCTGGCCTGACGATGTCGCCCTCTTTCGCGTCGACTCCTGGGTCCAGGTGATGATGGGGCAGGGTTTGAAACCTCAAGCTTTTCACAGCGCGGGTAAGCTGACCGGTAAAGAAAGTCTTCTGCAGTCACTGTCCAAAATGGCCGCCTCCATTGATGAGAAGGTAGAGAAACTTCCCACCCATCAGCAATTTATTGATCATTACTGCGCGGCCCCCAAGGCAGACTGATCCGGTAAACACTGTGAGGCAATAATGATTAAAACTGTAGTGATAGTAGGTGGCGGCAGTGCAGGTTGGTTGACTGCTGGCATTATTGCTGCCCGGCATAATCCCCAGGATCAAGCGGGTTCTGGCACCAAGGTGATACTCCTTGAATCCCCAGATGTCGCCAACCTGGGTGTTGGTGAGGGAACCTGGCCGACCATGCGCGACACGCTGCGACGCATAGGTATCTCCGAAGTGGATTTTTTACGCTCCTGCGATGTGGGCTTCAAGCAGGGCTCTCAGTTTATTAACTGGCAAAAGGGTGAAGGGGAGTCTTACTATCACCCCTTTGTTCCTCCCGCCGGTTATGGCGCTGTCAATCTCGCGGCCCACTGGTTGGACCGCGGTGCCGAAAGCAGTTTTGCCGATGCGGTTTCACCTCAGGGTAAGATCTGCGATTTGGGGCTTGCTCCTAAAACTGCGAAGACACCAGAATACGCTTTTGGCCTTAATTATGGTTATCACCTCAATGCTGGAAAGTTTGTAGAACTGTTAAAGCGCCACTGCGTGGACAGTCTGGGAGTGGACTATCAGATAGGCCATGTGGAGCAGGTGCTCGCGAGTGAAGAGGGTGATATCACAGCACTGTCTTTAACCAGAGGTGACAAGATTTCAGGTGACCTATTTGTTGACTGCACGGGTTTTTCCGCCCTGTTAATCGGCAAGCACTATCAGGTACCCTTTGTCTCTCAGCGAGACTGTTTATTCAACGACACAGCCCTGGCAGTGCAGGCCGACCATGCTGCGGAGGATACGGCCATCGCCTCCTGCACTAAATCGACAGCCCAATCCAGTGGTTGGGTTTGGGATATTGCATTGCCAACAAGGCGCGGCATCGGCCATGTTTTCTCTAGCCAGCATGTCTCCGTGGAAAAGGCCGAGGATGAACTACAGCGCTATCTTGCAGCAGATCCAGCCCTGGCGAAAAAACAGCACAGCCCCCGAAAAATAACCTTTCAGCCTGGCCACAGAGAGCATTTCTGGCATAAAAACTGTGTAGCAGTGGGCGTCTCCGCGGGCTTCGTTGAGCCGTTAGAGGCCAGTGCCCTAGTGTTGATTGAAAAGTCGGCGGAGTTTATCAGCAATAATTTGCCTCAGGACCGGAGGGCAATGACGGTTGTCGCCAAGCGTTTTAATGAGATTATCAGCAAGTACTGGGTCGATATTATTGATTTTTTGAAACTGCATTATGTGCTCACCGAACGCACAGATTCAGACTATTGGCGGGACCATGTTCGCCGACAATCCATACCCGACAGCCTTCAGGACTCCCTGGAACTGTGGCGCTCTCAGGTTCCCTGGGTCTCAGACGGCAATAATCGCGCCGAGCTATTCTCTGCTGCCAGCGTGCAGTACGTGCTTTATGGCATGGGCTTCGCGACCAATATCAACAGTAACCGCTATCGCGGTTGGGACAAAGACGCTGTATTGGCAGAGCGGTTGATGCGTGACAATTTGAGCAAGACTGAAGTTCTAATGGCCAGCCAGCCGACAAACCGTGACCTGCTTAATCTGGTGCGCAGAGCTCAGTAAAAGGTTAATAAGAGGTTAATAAGAGGTTAGTAAGAGCTTAATGAGAATTTAATGAGAGTCAGGAAAACTCAATAAAGCTGGTGATAGTCAGGCGCCCAGTCTCAGGGCTGGGGTCAAAGTTATAATCCGGCCGAATCATTCCGGAGTGCAAGCTCGATCCACGGTACATCAATAATCGGTTATGCACTGCCCCAAAGGATGCAATCTCAGAGTAATCCTGGGTGTCGCCACAAACATAGCCCGAGGGCTGGCGCAGCGGATCTTGGAATCGCTTTACAATACTTTGCTCATATTTCCCCAGTCGACTCCTGTCTATATAGTCATAACCGGTCTCACCATGATTATAAAACGCCGTGCCCGAGTCAGGTGCATCACAGAGATAATGTATCACCGCTAGGCTGTTTCTTGAGGGTGCATCAAAATGTGGGATGCGCTGCATTAATTTAAGCTCTTCAGGCTTGGATGTGACAATAGAGTACTTGGACGCGGCAGATTTTATAGTGCGAAGATCAAGCTTAAAAAAGTCCCGGATA
>CAWLBR010000259.1:0-2706 GCA_963855085.1 Gammaproteobacteria bacterium | reverse complement strand
TTGGTGGAGGCGGCGGGAATTGAACCCGCGTCCGCCAGCCCGCTGCCTACGGCTCTACATGCTTAGTTCAGTCTTTAGTTTTAGTACGCTGAAACCCGACTGACAGGGCGGACAACGCACGATTTCGGTAAGTTTTTAGTGAGTCCGCCCCGAACAAGCTTCTTCACGATCTTATGAGATATGACATTTGAGCGTCTCTCGCCCCTAAGGGTTTGAAACTCTGGACGCATAAGCACGGCTCCAGTCAAACGGCACCTTACTGGGGTTTAAGCAGCTAGTGCGTAGTTGTCGTCGTTGGCAACTATAAGTTTGCGACTTTGGATTAACGAGATTGGTCACCATCTCGGCATGCACCGGAGGTTTTGTAGCCGTCGTCGAATCCAAAACGCCCCCTGTGAAACGCAAGTCTAGCATAGTCATGGGCTGGGCATAGGCGATTAAATGCTCTGCTGAGGAATATATTATTTAGATCGAATTTACGCGCTGAATCACCTAAAATCCGGTGCAAAAGCAAACTAGTTACAAATTGCTTAAAAATAAAAAAGGGACAGCAAATGCAAAGAGGTCAATTCTCTTCTCGCTTGGCGTTTATCTTAGCCGCCTCAGGCTCGGCCGTTGGGCTGGGCAATATCTGGGGTTTCCCCACTAACGCTGCCGAAAATGGCGGCGCGGCCTTTGTGCTGATGTATATGATTCTGGCGTTCCTGCTGGCTTATCCGGCAATGATGGCGGAGTTGATTATCGGCCGCCACACCCAGTCGAATATGGTTAATGCTCTGCAGTCGATCTCGAGCACACCTGCGGCCAAACGTGCTGGTTGGGCTGTGGGTATGGGCGGCATGGTCACTGCCAGTCTGATTCTGTGCTTCTACAGTATTGTCGCTGGGTGGATGCTGGCCTTTATGCTCGAGCCTCTTACTGCTCTTATAGGGTTGCCGCAGCTGGGCAATTGGCTGACTGAGTTTAGCTTGGCGCGCAATGTGGGCTTTGCGGCTCTATTTATTGGTTTGACGGCGTTGGTGATCAGTGCCGGTGTGGAACAGGGTATTGAGAAGTGGTCACAGCGCTTGATGCCGTCGCTGTTCGTACTACTTATAGGTCTTATTCTCTACGTGTTGATGCAACCGGGCGCGATGCAGGGCTTGGAACATTATCTGGTGCCGGACTTTTCCCAGATGAGTGACCCGAAGTTAATTGTCAGCGCGATGGGCCAGGCGTTCTTTTCTATGTCTCTGGGGGTTGGCACTATGCTGATCTATGGTTCCTATATTCGCAGCGATGAAAACCTGCCTTTGGTAGGTGCTCTGGTGACTTTGACCGATACGGGAATCGCCTTTTTGGCGGGTCTGCTGGTCTTACCGGCGATGTTTGTGGCGCAGCATTTGGGTGTGACTATTTATGCCGAGAGCGGCAGTCTGATCGCTGGACCGGATCTAATCTTCCAGGTTTTGCCTGCTCTGTTTGAGGGTATGGGCGCTGCTGGTGTGTTTGTGGGACTGGCCTTCTTTGTGCTGATGTCTATTGCGGCGGTAACTTCCTCTATCTCGATGCTTGAGGTGCCGGTGTCCTATGCGGTGGAAGCGCGGCAGATGAATCGCACTAAGGCGACCTGGTTAGTGGCGCTGATTATCTTTGCCATTAGCACCACCATTGCGATGAATTTCGATAGCCTGTTTGGCTTTGTGATTACGCTGACCACTGAGCGAGCGCAGCCGTTGCTGAGTATGTTTCTCTGTATCTTTGCCGGGTGGATTTTTCATCGCAATAGCATTTTGGCGGAGATTCAGAAGGGCAATCCGGATGTGGAGCAGGGTCTGTTTTGGAAGATCTGGCCGGTTTACGTGAAGCTGTTTTGCCCAGTGCTGATTTTACTGACCTTTGCTCAGGGCTTTATGGGCTAAGAGGAATTAATAGGCGCTGTATCTTGCGTATAGAGCGGCTATCCTTGGTTTTACAATTGACCGCGGTGGCCTTGTTGGTTAGGGTGAAGACCTTGCATTTAAGACCCTAATTTTAAGACTGTCCTTCAGTCTCTACCTCACTTTATTTAGAATGGATTAACCCCGTGACCAAAGAAAAACAAGCAGTGGATTTTGAGAAGCAACTGGCCAACCTTGAGGCGCTGGTGGAATCACTGGAAAGTGGTGAGCTGAGCTTAGAGGAGTCACTTAAATCCTTTGAGTCCGGCATCAAAGTCGCTCGCGAATGCCAGCAGGCATTAAAAGCCGCTGAGCAGAAGGTCGAACTACTGACCCGCCAGGGCGATGAGCTTGTCAGCCAGCCTTTTGAATCCAGCGACAGCTAGTCGCGCCTATGTCGTCTATCCAAGACATTATTAGTCACTACAGCGCTCAGGTTGATGCCCAGCTGGAGGCTATATTGCCACAGGCAACTGGCCCTGCTGAGCCACTTTTTGCGGCGATGCGCTATTCGGTATTTAACGGCGGCAAGCGTCTGCGTCCGGCACTCTGTTTTGCGGCGGCTGAAGCAGTTGCCCAAAGCGATATAAAGACAGCCCAAAGCGACATAAAGACAGCCCAGAGTGATTCGAATACAGCCAAGGTGGCTGCGGCGCTGGAAATGATCCATGCCTATTCGCTGATCCATGATGATCTGCCGGCAATGGACGATGACGACCTGCGCCGAGGCAAGCCCACTTGCCATATCCAATTTGATGAAGCCACTGCGATTCTCGCTGGGGATGGT
>CAWLBR010000258.1:0-2709 GCA_963855085.1 Gammaproteobacteria bacterium | reverse complement strand
GTGGCCGGTGCGATTATTGTCACTACTAACCGCCCCGACGAAGAGTTTGAAGGCAAGGCTAAATTCGGTGCCGGTAACAATGGCTCTAAGAATGCCAGTTTAACCCTAAGCGGTGGTTTGGCTGAGGGTGTTCTGGGTCGTGTCAGTGTTAGTCAGCGTGAGACCGATGGTCATTACAGTAATGCGCTGACTGGCGCAAAGTCTGTTGATTTTATGGAAGACACTACAGTTCGTGGACGTTTGATCTGGGATGTTAATGAAGAGCTGTCCTTGGATTTCCGCGGTGGCATGAGCGAAGTCAGTGGTGGTGCGATTAACTTTAATGCGGTGTTTGCGATTCCGGCTTTTGCCGCTAATTTCAATGACACCTTTTTTAAAGATGTTAATGAACAGGATTTTATCTTTTCTAATAATGTCCCAGGCGAAAATGAACAGGAAACCTCAGAGTTTTCAGTTAAAGCCGATTGGGACCGTGATGGTGTCGATGTAAGCGTAGTCTTGAGTTATAGCGACCTCGATGAGTATCTGCTATCAGACGGCACCAGCGCGACGTTTTTTGGCTACGAAGGCACCCCGGCCTGCCAGGAAGATAAGGCTACTTTAAATAATCGGCCTTCTGCTTTCGGTGACGGAGGCGGTGATAGAGCGGATTTGTTTGGTGATTTCTTTCAACCGTTTGGTGTTAACCCTTCCGGAGTGGCGGGTGATCAAGTCTACGGTCCTTACACGCCAACTGCCTGTGATGGTTATCAGTATCAGGAGCGCAATCAGTCAGATACCAGTCTAGAAATTCGCCTGACCTCAGATGATGATGCCGCTATTAGCTGGATTGCCGGCGTTTATGCTGCGGATATTGAACGTGAGGTTGTTGTTGCCTATGGTGCCGATACTGGCGGTGATTTCTTGCGCCAGCCCTATGTTGATCCCACTGGTCCGAACCCAACTGATCTGATGTTCAGTGATCAGTTTGATACCTCGGTAATGGCTGTATTTGGCCAGATGGAATTCGATCTAAGCGATGATATGGAGCTGGCTTTTGCTGCGCGCTACGATCGCGAAGAGCGAGATGTGCACAATACGGTTCCCGCTGTGGGTGCTTCAGGCTTGAGTGGTAATGCGGGCACTGCTCCGATTAACCCGGCCTTTAATGCAAGCTTCGACGCGATTCCCGATCGAAACGCCACCTTCAGTCAGTTTCAGCCCAAGGTTACCTGGAGCTGGAATGCTGCCGAAGATCTCAATCTCTATGCTAGCTGGGGAGTGGGTTTCCGCAGTGGTGGCTTTAACTCCATTGGCAGTGAGGCGCTAATTGACCTCTGGTACAACGACAATGGTGATGGCACCAATCCTGGCGCTATAGTCGATGCTAAGCTCTCAGTGAAAGATGAGTACAAGAAAGAGGTGTCTACCAGCTTTGAGTTCGGCAGTAAGATGGAATTTTTCGATAACCGCTTGCGCGTTAATGCGTCGATTTTCCAAACTGAAGTTGAAGATAACCAGTTCTTTGAGTTCTATGCTGGCCCATTTGGTCTAATGCGTGTTGTCACAACCATTGATGAATTAGAGATCCAAGGTTTTGAAATGGACTTTAATGCAGTAGTCACAGAAAACTTATCGGTCTTTGGCGGTGTAGGTTTCTTGGATAGTGAAATTATCCAGAATGATCACCGTCCACTGTCTGAGGGCAATGATGCTCCGCAGGCGCCAGATCGCACTTACAACCTAGGTGCACAGTTTGAAATGGCTGTAAGTGACGGTATTGAGATGACGGCTCGTTTGGATTGGCAGCATGTTGGCGAGATGGCTTTTCATACGCTTCAGGGTGAGTTAACACCTACGGTATGGAATGTAATCTTCAATGCTCCAGTATTTGATGCAGATATGAGCAAAGCCACTCGGGATTCCTACAACACTCTCAATGCTCGCGTCTCCTTTGATGCCGAGAATTGGGGCGTGACTATTTGGGGTCGCAATATTGCTGATGAAAAGTATCTGGAAGAGATCATTCCAGCGCCTGAGTTTGGTGGTTCGTTCGTTCACCCAGGTTCCAAGGACTCTTACGGGATTGACTTTAACTACCGTTTCTAAAATAGCGTAGTATCAATAGCGGGCTGTGCTCCTTAGTAAGGGAAAGCACAGTCCGCTTTTTTACGACAGAAAAATACTCATGGAAATGGCTATGACCTCGAATGATCTGCAGCAAAATGCTCTCGGCCTAACCGCGAGCCCGGCTCTTTTAATGGTGGATATGATCAATGGTTTTACCGATCTGGCCTGTGCTCTGGGAACCGATTGTCCCGAGGTAGTCGCGGCTAACGTGCGGCTGCTCGAGGCGTTTAGAGCTCTGGGTCTACCGGTATTTTTCACTACAGTGGTCTATCACAGTGATCAGCAGGCCAGGGTGTTTCGTCAGAAAGTGCCTGCGCTAAACGTTTTGCAGCCCGACAGTCACTGGGTAAAAGTTGATTCGGCATTAGAGCCGATGGATGGCGAACCGGTGATAGAGAAACAGTGGGCCAGTGCTTTTTTTGATACGGATCTCGACCAGCAGCTCTCTGCTCTGGGTGTCGATTCGATAGTTGTGACAGGTTTGACCACCAGTGGCTGTGTGCGTGCCTCGGCGGTGGATGCTTTACAGAATGATTATCAGGTAGTGATTGCGGAAGAGGCTGTGGGGGATAGAAATCCTGAGGCCCACCGCGCTAATCT
>CAWLBR010000257.1:0-2711 GCA_963855085.1 Gammaproteobacteria bacterium | reverse complement strand
CTATGTGTCAGAAGATGCGTATCACGTGATTTATAACCATCAGCATTTCCAAGGAAAATTCTATTACACGTTTATGGGTGAAAACCCGAATATGCGAGATGATTTCACCCAAAAGAGCTGGTATGACTTAGCGGTAAAATTGGTAGATCGCTGGGATGCTCCCGCGTTCGATCCTGATTTTGAGGCCGATAGCCTGGATTCGTTTGAGCCGTTGTTGCAAAAGATTTTTTCGCAGCCAGGACGCGTGCTCTAGCGGCATCCTTTATTTGATGTATTCCCGTGAGGCGGTCCGAATACGGTGCGCCTTGGCGAGTACTCTGAAAAATTGAAATATACAACAAGCGAGAACGGCAGCATGCTGACATTGCACGGATTTCCATTTTCAAATTATCATAACATCGTAAAGCACGCGCTGATGCAGAAGGGTGTGCCTTTTGACGAGCATATTGTGTATCCCAACACGCCTGAAATGCTAGCGGTAAATCCCACCGGAAAAGCGCCGGCCATGACAACAGAAAAAGGCACGCGGCTATCCGAGTCCAGTGTTCTGCTAGAGTATCTGGAAGATGCCTACCCAGAGCATTCGTTATTCCCTGAAGATGTTGAACTCAGGGGCAGGGTTCGGCAGTTAATGAAGGTGTCTGAGCTCTATCTTGAACTCGCTGCCAGACGTTTACTGCCCGCGGTCTTGGGCAATATAGACTTCCCCCAGGCTACTTTGGACGAAGTGAAGTCTGTATTGGAGCGCGGAGCACACTCTTTGACGGCTCTGGCTAACTTCGGCCCCTATCTTGTTGGATCGGAACTAACACTTGCCGATATTTATCTGCGTTACGCACTGGCAATTCCAAAGATGGTTGGCCCTGCCAAGCTAGACTGGAATGTGATGGAGGTAGTGCCAGGGCTTGCCGATTGGGATGCTATGATGGCGGGCACCGACATCGCCCAAAAAATTGACGCTGACCAGAAGGCAAATGCAACCGAGTTTATGGCGTTTATTTCTAAGCCTAAATAGACGTATCGCTAACTTAATCGGCTGTCACTGCAAGAATCAGACGATGAATACTTAAAAACGGCATACGTTGCCGCCTCCCGCTGATGCGATTCCGACGGGCGGTCGCCGCGGCAGTGTGATCACAGAATTGACATCGGGAGTCTAAAGTATGCAAAGATACAGAATCGGATTGCCTGAGGCTCTGATTTTTAAGATATCAAAACCGGCTGACTTTTAACAGCCGACGAGTTAGGCCGGACACAGCGCGGTTTTTCTCTTCATTGGTTTGTCTGTCTCAGCCTGAAGGCGAGGAAGGCATTGCCACCTTTCTGGCCGAAGCTTGAATAACCGGCAGAGATGAACATCATGTCTGCCGCAACCATAGGGCCGTGCACATCGATAGGCCCGCCTTCGGCGTCTGCGCCGCTGCCCGACTCGTAGCTGCGCCAACTATCGTGGTGCCACAGTTGCTCGCCGTCTGCCGCCCGATACGCCATGATGCTACCGTCGAGACGCCCCGCAAATACCAGATCGTTGGCCGCTGTTATCGCGGCAGAAAAACCGCCATAACAACCCTTTCGATTGTCGCAATTGGCCTTGGGTGTAGCTGACCACTGCTGTGTGCCGTCGTCAATACTCAGCGCATAAAGGCCCGGAGCCGGCTGTAATTGACCCTCCGCTAATATACTGCGATCACTGATAGGTACAAACAGTGTGTCCAATTCAGGATTGACCGCCATCCCCCAGTGAATGCCGCCGAGCTTGCCGCCCTGGCCAGCGCGCATCTGCCACAAAATTTCCCCATTGTTCGGATTCATGGCGTGAACCACGCCGGATTTCTGTCCGGCCAGCAAGATATCGTTGTTGGCGGAATCCTGTGTGAGTATTGGCGGAGCACCGAAGTCCAGATCCGGACCATTCGACTCTGGACAGCTAGGACCACCGATCTCACAAGCTGCGTTGTAAGCGTCCTGTTCGGTGAACTGCCGTTTCCAGATCAGCTCTCCGCTATCCAATTCCAGAGCAAAAACGGCGTCACTGGTGTCGGTGGCAGGGTCGGTGTAGTTCTCGCCGGTGGCAAAATAGAGACGATTACGCTTGGGGTCAACCGTTGGGGATTGCCACACCGGAGCGCCGGATGGGCCAAGTTTGTCAAAGAAAAACCAGTAGTTGCCGCGCACGCTGGCCTTGTCCTCGATAGTGTAGAAGCGCCAGATCTCATCGCCGCTGACGGCGTCAAGTGAAGCCACTGAACCTCGGAAGTCACAGCACTCGTAGAAGGGCACCGCGGCCACCATTAGCTCGTAGGAAGATACGGGAACAAACAGTCGCCCTTGGTGAAAAATCGGCGTTCCGGTCACCATGGCGAAGCGGTGGGGATCCATTTCTTTTTGCCAGACTTGGTCTCCACTGAGTGCATTTAATGCGTAGACACTGCCTTCAAAAGTGCCAAAGAATAATAGCGTATGCGTGACCGCGTTGTGTTCAACCCGCCCATGTACTATTGCAGTGCGAATATCGCCATCCGCCTGAAACCGCCAGCGCAGGCAGCCGGTTTCTCGCTCGAGTGCGTAGAGGATGCCTGCGTCAGAGCCTATGTAAACCGTATCCTCGGTAATCAGGGGGTACGAGTGAGGGGATTCACTATCCTCAAACCCAAACACCCAGGCCAGTTCCAGTTCATCGACGTTGTCGGCGGTGATGCTGGTGTTTGCAG
>CAWLBR010000256.1:0-2732 GCA_963855085.1 Gammaproteobacteria bacterium | reverse complement strand
TTTAAGCCGCATGTTTAGTCGTTTCTATTTTTATTCGGTCCAGACCATTGCCCCGCAGGATTGCGTAGCAACAGCATCAGAATTCTACACGCTCTGGGCGCGACAGTCACTAGGTGGCTAAGGTCTTTGGCGGCTAATATTAAGCTTAATAGCGCCTGCCTGAGAGGACAGGTCAAAGGCTTCGGAAACGGCTTCCCAATCGCCAGACTGTGGGGTGGCAGAACCCGAAACTGAAAGGCGTGCAATCAGCCGAATGCGACTGGCACTGGACAGTCCTTGGCCAGCCATCAAGGCGTCTTTGTCCGACAAGACGACTGTCATGGGCATCTCGGCAGCTCTAAGCTTGCGCGCTGCCAATGGCATGGGTGATCCTGTCTCGCGAACCGCCGCTACGAATACTAACTGATCCGAGCTAAAGGCGATGGTTGGGCTGAGGCTAACATCTAGTTGCACCTGGGCCATTATAGAGGGCTGTGACTCTGATTCCTCTTGCATACCACGTATATCATTAGCCCGATCAATACCTGACTGCAATGCTTGCCACGTCGCACCTGCCGGATCCATCCCACGACGTGCCGCTTCCCAATAGGTTACAGCGAGATCGAACTGGCGCTCCTCGAAGGCTTGAATACCTTTTAAACCCAGCACAGTTTCATTACTCGAGTCAGCGGTAAATGCCCGATCTATAGCGGTGGCGACCCGCTCGGTAAACTGACTTTTATCGACTATAAACAGGGTCTCAGCATACTGCGCTAACAGAAATGTATCGAGAGGTTCGACCTTGAGGGCTGAGGCAAAATAGTTGCTGGCGGCTAGGATATCACCCTTGGCAATCGATGATTGAGCGAGAATAACCCAGTAGTAAACATTGTCGGGCCGATCCTGTACGCGATCTTCAACCGCCTCGATTAAAGCAGTCGTCCAGAGAGCCTCCGGCTTATCCCCCCCGGAATTCATCAGACTTTGAATGTACTCATCATCCTCTGCCCCTAACTGCTGATAAGCGAAAAAAGTCACCGCCGACATTATTAGTACAATTCCCGGTATCAACCAAAGACCCTGCGCAGTCAAAGCTGAGGGCTCCGCAGTGTCAGCGGTCGTATTGCGCAGCAATAATTGCTTGGCATCATCAATCAAGCGCTGGCATTCAGTTTGATCGATCTCTGCCCGATCGAACTGCTGCTGAAACTGTAACTGCTGCTCTTTAAACAGGCGGATATTTGCTTGTTTACGCGATAGAGTGACACTTTCAGCGCCATCACTTTGACCGATAATAAAGGGATAGAGTACAAAGACGCTTGCCACCAAAAGCAGCAAGACAATAGTCATTATCATTGCTGATTTTCCTCGTCGCCAAGCATCGCATTTAAACGCTGTTGATCACTAGCTATCATCTCGCGGCCTTTGGCCACCAAGGGTTTGGCTTGCCGCCTATGACGCGCCAAAATTAGCACGCCAAACAGCACAACAAGCACCGGCGATCCCCAAAGTAACCAGGTATTTTTATTCACTTCAGGGCGATACAAAATAAATTCGGAGTAGCGCGATTTAAGGTAGTTTTTAATCTCGCGATCAGTCATTTTCTCCTCGAGCATGCGCTGTATTTCGCGGCGCAAATCTTTCGAGATGGGTGAATTTGAATCTGCCAGATTTTGATTTTGGCACTTGGGACAGCGCAGCTCCTGAACCAAGTTCTGATAGCGTGATCGCAGCGACTCATCAGAAAACTCAACAACCTCGGCACCGGCAAATACCAACGCCGAAAAGCAAAGCGCAAAAAGAGCGGCTAGTCTCATTGGTCAGACCCATTTAACTGCTCATAAAGCGCACGAAACTCTGTATTCCAGACTCGTTCATCTACCACGCCCACGCGACGGTGGCGAACAATGCCGCTGGCATCTACCAGAAAGGTCTCAGGGGCACCATAGACCCCCAGATCAATACCCAGTTGGCCCTGAGCATCGAAGATATTAAACTGATAGGGATTGCCACGCTCAGCTAACCATTCCTTTGCCTCGGCGCGCTGATCTTTATAATTAAGACCGATGATTTTAACGCCCTTGGCCGATAACTCATTCAACATTGGATGTTCGATACGGCAAGCAAAACACCAGGTCGCCCAGACATTGACCAACACCACATCACCTTTAAAATCCTGCTCGGTGACAAACTGCTGCTCCCCCATTAGCGATGGTAAATTAAATGCTGGAAAGGGCTCGCCAACCAGTGCCGAAGGCAATTCAGTCGGGTCTTTATCTAGACCCAACAGTAGCACCAGTGACAGGCCTGCAAACAGCGCCAGAGGCACGAACAGCGCTAACCGATTCATACGCTCAGGCCCTCGTTGTCGACCACCGGACTGCTAGCGGTCTTGCGTCGCCGATAGCGCTTATCAAACGCCGCTAATAATCCCCCGAGGGCAATCATCAAACCTCCGAGCCAGATACAGCGCACAAAAGGTTTCACATAGAGTCTTATCGCCCAGGCATCACCCGCTAGCGGCTCACCCAGAGAGACATAGATATCACGCGTTATCTCGCCATTAATGGCCGCCTCGGTCATCGTCTGACCGCCCGCCCTGTAGCGACGTTTTTCTGGCCGCATGGTCGCAACCCTTTTGCCTCCGGACGTTACCTCAATTTCTCCCTGAGCAGCTGAAAAGTTTGGCCCCTGCACCTGCTTGAGGCTAACAAAATCAAACTGATAACCCGATACTTCAACCCTATCACCAG
>CAWLBR010000255.1:0-2759 GCA_963855085.1 Gammaproteobacteria bacterium | reverse complement strand
TGACGGCACCGGATCGAAAGATCATTGCCATCGAGGTGTCGACATTAAAAGACGCCGTAGTGGCATTAGCTAATACCCAAGATATAACGGGCAACTACGTATTCTCTGGCTCTATGACTAAAACCATACCCTTCGCTATTGATAATGTTGGCGCTACAGTTTACAAGGGCGACGATCGCTATGTTGAGGTCGATGTATCAGAGCAGCTCCGCCTGTCGATGAATCGTCCGGGCAATGAAGTATTCGCCAGCGTTGTGCGTCAGGAAGCCGGGTCAAATGCCCAGAGAGTCAGTTTCTTTTCTGTTATTGACGATTTTGTCAGCGCTCTGAACAACAACGAGACGGGCGGGATTCAGCGGAGCTTGGCAGAAGTCAGTGAGATGTCTGAAAATCTTTCGGGATCACTGGCGGATGTGGGAAGTCGAATGCTTGTTGTGGATTCCCAGCGCGAGATGCTCAGCGATGCAAAGCTTAGATACAAGACGCTGTTGTCTGGCGTTGAAGACTTAGACTATGCCAAGGCGGTTACCGCGCTCTCTGCAGAGATGCTTTCTCTGGAGGCTGCGCAGAGCAGTTTTGCGAAGATTTCACAGTTGAGTTTGTTTAACTATATGTAGATTAGGAATTGATAAATGGCTGAAGTCAGCAGTGTTGCTTCATCGGTCCTAACCACCCTAGGTGTAGGCTCGGGTTTGGACGTATTCAAACTCGCCCAAGATTTGACCGATGTAGAAAAGGTACCAAAACAGAAATCCATCGATGGCGACATCGCTGCGACGGAAGCCTCTATTTCAGGTTATGGTTTGGTCGCTAATCAAGTCGGGCTGCTAAAAACAGCTTTCGAAAAGCTCAATGATGCCGACGAGCTATCCACGAGCACGGGCACTTCGTCTGATACGACGGCCATTAGTTTGACATCAGTGATTGGTTCAGCAGATACCGGCGCCTACGATATTGCTGTGTCCCAGCTGGCTCAAGATCAGCGTATGATCTCCGACGAGTATGCGGCAACAACGTCAACGTTAAATGCCAGTTCATTTAATATCTCTATTGTGGTGGGCAATACCAGCACCACTACCACAGCAGTCACGGTTACTACACCAACCCCAGCTGGGGTTGTTGCCGCAATTAATGCCGCCAGTACAGGAGTTACCGCAAGTCTGGTTGACACAGGAATAAGTGGCACCAACTACCGTATTATCTTATCAGGGCCAACCGGTAGTGAGGGAGCTTTTACAGTGAGCTCGACCCCTGACCTAGGCTTTGGCGATAGCGGCAATACCTTACAAGCGGCCCAGAATTCAGTTATTAATTTCGACGGTTTGACGGTTACACGCAGCAGTAATGAAATCTCTGATGTGATTGAGGGTGTGACTATGTCGTTGACCGAGACTACATCTTCGGCTGTGCGGTTGAATATCGTCAGTGACAAGACGACCTTAAAAACCAACCTCCAAAATGTCGTAACCGCTTACAACACCCTCAACACGTTGTTTACCGAATTGACTACCAAGGCTACTGAGGATGATATCGCTGGTGGGCTCTCAGACGATACCTCTTTGGTCCGCTATCTACAAAGTCAGATTAGAACCGCTATTTTTGCGGACTCTTCAACGACATCGGGTGGTATAAGTGCCTTGCGAGACCTAGGTGTGAGCCTGGACAAATCGGGTAGTTTAACCCTCAACACAACGACCTATGATGCGGTCTTGGCAGCCAATTATGATGATGTGGTGATGATGCTGTCGGCCAATACCAGCGACCAAAATCTTTATGACGCGGCCAGTAAAGGCCTGTCTCAGGATATCGCGACCATCCTAGAAGGCTTCAGTGACAGTACCGGCGTACTAACCCTTCGCGCTAGCAATGCTGAGGTTTCACTGCAGGATTCCAAGGACGAATTAGTCGAACTTGAGGCCCGTATGGAGGGCGTCTATCAGCGCTACATAACACAATTTAGTGCAATGGAGTCGCTCATGGCCACTATGGACACCACAAAAGAATATTTGGAAGGTCAGCTAGAGTCTATCTCAAAAGCATATGACAATTAATACACGGTAATTAGAACCAAAAAATCCCGGTGCTATAAACAGCACCGGGATCCTACGACCAGATAGGCTAGTATTGGGCCTGTACTACTTAAGCAGCGCGAGAACGCTTTGTGACTGTTGGTTCGCCTGCGAGAGCATGGCTGTGGCCGCCTGCGCAATAATCTGCGTGCGCGCCAGTTCAGTTGTCTCTGTAGCATAGTCTGCGTCAGCAATACGGCTGCGTGACGCCGAAGCATTCTGCGATGCGTTGGCCAGGCTATCCACGGAAAACTCCAAGGTATTTAGAGTAGCACCGATAGCGGAGCGTTTTGCATCTAGCCCGGCTATAGCCGTATCAAGTGCCGTGACCTGGGTGTTAGACAGGGCCACTGTGGTAATTGTAATAGCGGAAAGATCGGCGCCAAGAATACCGCCAGCGGAGGTGCCAGCTGTATAGGCTATAGCACCTGCTGCTAATTCAAGATCGCCCACATTAACGGTGATTGTCTGGTCGGCTTCATAACCGACTTGAAAGGTCAGTAAGCCGAAACTGCCGGCAGAACCGTCTAACAAATTTTCCCCGTTCCATTGTGTGTTGTCAGCGATTCGCTCGATCTCAGTACGCAGTGCAACGAACTCAGTATTAAGAGCCGCACGGTCTGTGGTTGATAGAGTTCCATTCCCGCCCTGTACGCTCAGTTCACGCATACGCTGGAGCATGTTGCTGAC
>CAWLBR010000254.1:0-2760 GCA_963855085.1 Gammaproteobacteria bacterium | reverse complement strand
TATTAGAGAGCTGGTATTAGAGAGCCTGTATTAGAGAGCCTGTATTAGAGAGCCTGTATTAGAGAGACGCAGGAAAAGACCTCTAGAAATATCTAAAGGCCCTTTACAGACTATTTAACACCTGCAGTGGCGGCTGTATCACCGCTTTGCGACTGTAGCCCACACCGAGCACACCCACTAAAAGGCCACCGGCCAAAGGTCCCACCAGCCACAGCCAAGGGTGCCAGCTAAAGGGCAGATCAAACATAAAGCGCTGCAGCATTGCCACAGCCGCCTCGGCACCGATCGCCGCCAGCAGGCCCGCCATCAATCCCAGCACACTAAACTCGACCCACTGAATACCCAGAATCAAACGCCTCGAGCTGCCCAATGTGCGCAGAATGGCACTCTCTTGCAGCCGCTCAGACATAGACAGACTCACCGCGGCAAACATCACCAACACACCACAGCTTAAAATCAGCAGGGTCATCACCTCGAGACCACTGGTCACCTGAGAGACAATGCTGCGAATACGGTCGATAATTTTATCCAGCTCAATCACCTGCACCGTGGGGTATTGGCGCAGCAGATCATTGACCAACAACTTCTGTTGCGGGGGAATATAGAGGCTGGTCATATTGGTCCGCGGATAGTTCTCCAACAGCCCTTCCGGAAACAGGAAATAGAAATTGGGGGTCATATTGTCCCAATTCAAACTGCGGGTACTGGCCACTCTGGCTTGGAAAACCAAACCGCCGACGCTAAAGGTCAGCTCATCGCCAATCTCCAGCCCCAACTCTCCAGCCAACTCATCTTCTAGAGAGACCGGCGGAATTTCCCCAGACAGATCCAAATCATCCCACCACTTACCGGCGGTTAATTTATTGCCCTCGGGTAGCTCTGTGGTCCAACTCAGATTCAGTTCACGACGAAACGATTCATGCTTATCACGCTGTTCTTCGCTAATGCCTTCGCCGTTAATCTGCGTCAGGCGTCCGCGCACCATGGAATACCAACCGGCAGTTTCAAGATTTTGCTCAGTGACTAAATCCCGCACCCCCTCAAGTTCATAGGGGGCCACATTCAACAGGAAGTGATTGGGTGCATCATCCGCCAACTGCCAGCGCCACTCATCGATCAGCGAGGTACGCACCACGCTCATAATCATCAGCAGAGCAATGGCACCGGAAAAACCGACCATCTGAATAATGCTTTGGGATCTGCGACGCCAGAGATTGCTCGAAGCTAAGCGCCAGATACTGCCGAGTTTTTGACCATAGGTTTTGCCCACACGGAGCATCATCAGACCAAGCACCACCGTGGCCAATGCCGTGAGTCCGAAGCCAGCCAAGATCGCCAACGAAAGGTAAAGATTATTGCTGTACCAAAACAGCAGCGCCGCGACAGCCATTACACCAAATAATCCACGAGCCACAGAGCTCACTGGCTCGACCTGCACATCATCGCGCAATACCGCCAGGGGCGACTGCGCAGGAAGGTGCCAGATGGCTGGCAGGGTAAAGCCCGCCAGACAGAGCAGGCCAGTGGCCAGACCGGTAATCCAAGGACGAATGCCGGCCATAGGCAGGGAAATCGGCAGCCATTCACGAACCACCGCAATCAGAATCTCAGAGAAGGCAAAGCCCACCAGCAAGCCAATAACCGATCCACCGACACCGAGCCAGAGACTCTGCTGAAAATACAAACTGCGCACTCGACTGGCGGCGATGCCCCAGCTTTTTAACAGTGCCACTTGCCGAGTTTGACCGGCGGCAAAATGATGGCTCGCCAGTGCCAGAGCTATACCGGCCAAGACTACACCTATGCTGCCAGCCAATAATAGAAAGCGACGACCCTTATCCATGGTGTCGGCAATACTCGCCTGAGCTTCATCTGGAGTAATTAGTCGATCATGGACATCCAGCTGATCTTCCACCCAATCACTGTAGCCAGCAAAACCGTCAGTGCCACTGGCACCTTCGGCCATAAGAAATCTATAGGTGACACGACTGCCAGGAATAATGATCCCAGCTGCCTCTATATCACCGTAGTTCATTAATACTCGGGCGCCAAAGGCACCAAAGGAACCGCCACTATCTGGCTCTTCCACAACAATTTGTGTGGCTTTTAAACGAATCTCACCCAGTTCAATCTCATCGCCGAGCTCAATATTGAGCAAGGGTAACAGTCGGGCATCGACCCAGACCTCACCCTGAGCTGGACCATAATCAATCTCTTCGATCAAGCTTGGGTCTGTGGTAAATGGCGTGGTCGTGCGGCGCAGTAAACCGCGCAATGGATAGCTAGCCTCCACTGCTTTAATCGACGCCAGATGCATATCATCACGGTGATAAACCATGGAGGCAAAGGTTAATACCTGGGCGCTCTCTACCTGTTGCTCCAGAGCTCCTGCAATCCACTGAGGGTCAATTGGCTTACTACTTCTGACAACTAGGTCAGCAGCGAGGAAACTGCTGGATTGGGCCGTTAAGGCCCGCTCAATGCGCTCAGCTAACAGCGACACCGAGGTGACTACCGCAACCGCCAACACCAGTGACCAGATAATTAGATTCAACTGCCCGCCGCGCCAGGTGCGCAATAACATTCGCAATGCTTGCATCAGGCTGCACTGCCTCTAGTAACATCAGTAACATCAGTAACATCAGTAACTCTAGTAACCTCAGCAACCTGTTGACCCGCAGCGATTACCAGACGCTGACCACAGCGCTCAGCCAAGTTGTGCTCGTGAGTCACCAACACCAGAGTGGTGCCCTCTTCTTT
>CAWLBR010000253.1:0-2773 GCA_963855085.1 Gammaproteobacteria bacterium | reverse complement strand
ATTGATTTGTAACCTAAAAAAGCAGCTTCCAGAGGGCGACAATATAGTTCGGCATCTATAAGAAGCAATGCTTGGACAACAATGCGCGGGGAAAATCTGTCGGCTTGAGCGAAATCATCACCCAATAGCGGGCAGTGAAAATGGCCAAAATTGGCCACCACCAGAGCAAACGCTATACTTAGTCACCGCGGCAGAAGGCCGCTAGGTCCCTGGCAGTATCCCGACTGATATCCGGACAACACATCGGAAATATCTCTGTCCCATGAATGGTACCCATCACCTGCCGGCAACGAGCATCAACACCATTTTTTATCAGTAACCGGTAGAAATTTACCCCTTCGTCACGTAGCGGGTCACATTCATTCACACTGATGACAATCGGGGGCAACCCAACCACATCATCGTCCTGTGCAAAACCAGGCCATGCCAGAGGATTACGGTTTTCCAATTCTTCAATGCCGTAAGCCATTGCGCCGTTATTGTTATGCAGATCTAATAACAAACCATTATTCTCGGTCGATGACGGGTTTTGAGGCAACGGCCAAACCCCAGCGATATAGGGACACAGCGCATAAAGTCCCTGAATGAGACCAAGCATACGCTCACGCTTCAGTCGCATTCCGGTGGCCAGTGTTAGGTTCCCGCCACCGCTCTCGCCGGCGACAATAATTCTGGAAGCATCGATACCCAAGGACTCGGCCTGCCCGGACAACCATTTCAAACCCGCAACGCAGTCATTCAGTCCCGCCGGATAGGGTGCCACTTCTTCCGCGGAAGATGGCGTCAAAGCATTACGGAAATCCACCATGGCCACGGCGACTCCCTGCGCAGCAATAATCTTGCCCCATGCCCGATAGTTACCATCAAAACAGGACATCGCCTGCATGCCACCACCGTGGATATAGTAAACACAGGGGAGACGCTCTTCCGACTTAGGTCGGATAAACTGAATCAGGATTTTGTTCTCGTCCGGTACAGAATTAAATTCCAGTGTGCTGATTTCCAACCCTTCAGAAGGCGCAATCTCCGGAGTGTCACACAGCTCCATAAAACCTCTAAGTCCCTCAGCCATCTCCAGTGCCTGGGGGCTGTTGGCCCGCTCGAGCATCTCCTCGCGGCTATTGGCGTTCGAACCCGGAGGCAACGACATGCCGCCCATCAAAGCCTTGATGCGCGGATCGATACGGGGGTCATCATTCATATTGATATTGCTCATAGCACGCCTGGTCTCTTGTGTTAGGTAAATACTCGGTTTTTGGGGCTACTGTGCATCAGCCAAATCAAGTAAATCGCGTACTTCACGCTTTACGAATTTTCCGTTGGCGTTGCGCGGCAGTGGCGCATCCACTAGCCATATGTAGCGGGGTATCTTATAAGACGATAGTTTCTCCCTCAGATACGCACGCAGCCCCTCCGTATCTGCAGAACCCACATGCGTCAAATAAATGGCCGCCGCAACCTCCTCTCCCAAGCGCTCGTCTTCAACACCAAAGACTACACACTCTGCGACTGACTCGTGCTCAAAGAGTGCACTTTCTACTTCCGCGCAGTACACGTTTTCACCACCGCGAAGCACCATATCCTTGGCACGGTCCACAAGATAGATAAACTCATCTCCATCCATATACGCCACGTCACCAGTGTGTAGCCAGCCATCCGTTATCTCCTGGGCCGTGGCCTCGGGTCGATTCAGGTAGCCTTTTATGACGGCGGCACCCCGCACCCAGAGTTCTCCGGCCTCACCGGTTGCAACAGTATCACCAGCGTCATTCACACACTTGGCCTCAAAAGTCGGCAATGCACGGCCAACACTTTCTGGGCGGTCCACCAAATAAACGTCCGATAAGACTGAAATAACGCCGCAAGTTTCCGTCATGCCATAACCAGCACCTGGCGCCGCATTTTTCATTATTTTATTCATTTTACGCGTCAGGTCAGGCTGCACTGCGGCCCCACCACCGCCCATACTTTTAAGGCTGGATGTATCCCTCGTGGCAAAATCGGGGTGAAGCATCATTTCACGTGACATCATGGGTACGGCACTGAAGGTTGTCACCTTTTCCTCCTCGATAATACGCAGTGCCTCGCCAGCATCCCATTTGTACATGTGTATTAACTTACCGCCTGTAGCGGCGATCCCTTGTGCCACACAGTTATTACCCGTCACGTGAAATAGAGGAGTGGCAACGAGCGCTATAGGGATCTGCTCGGGCTCCATTGTGCCTTTTCCTTCAACACCTGCCCTGGCAAGGGCTGTGGACTGCAAAGTACGATTAAAACCGATATTCATCAAGTTTGACACGCAGCCGCGATGCGTTAGTTGAGCACCCTTGGGCGTGCCCGTGGTCCCAGAGGTGTAAAACACACAGGCATCATCATCCGGATCGATAGACACCTCGGGCATGCCGCTCTCAGTATTAATGACGTCACGCCAGTCCACCACATTATCGGGCACGGCACTGTGTAAACGCACTCCACAAACAATCAGATTCTGAAAGTCCTCGCGAATCTCTTCGAACCGCGAAAGACGCTCTTCATCGCAGATCATCACCTTGGGAACCGAGTCTTTCAACGCGTAGTGCATTTCCTTTGGCACCCACCATGCGTTCATGCCAACGACAACAGCACCCATCGATACAACGGCCCAATAGGCCAGCATCCACTCAGGATAATTTCGCATAGCAATGGCAACTCGGTCACCCGGCTGCACACCCTGTGTCGAAAGCCAGTTGGCGATAGAGGCCGTTATTTCATGAGCCTGCGTGTAGGTATA
>CAWLBR010000252.1:0-2776 GCA_963855085.1 Gammaproteobacteria bacterium | reverse complement strand
CAACGCAGTGATCGAACTGGAAAGAGCTGAAAGTCCAGCACTGCCCGTACTCCAACGCTACCGCGATATCCTGCGGCAGCAGGTACGTGATTATGTGGAGCGAGAATATCTATTGCACGCCGAGGGTAAAACCCAGCAATTCATGGACGACATTCTGAGCAAAACGCGGCTAAACAATATCGAGCATATATACCTTCACAAAGTGCATGAGTTGATACGGAAGATGGCCAAAAAACTGGCCAGCCGCCATTCACACAAACGCAGGCGACTTAAACGCGGCCAACTGAATATGGCCAAGACTCTGCGCAAGGGCATCCCCAATGATGGTGTCATGTTCAATACCTTTTGGCGACAAGTAAAAAAGGAAAAGCCGCAGATATTGGCGGTATGTGATGTCAGTGGTTCCGTCGCTGCCTACTCGAAATTTTTACTCCTGTTCCTCTACAGCCTGCAAGATATTCTACCAAAGGTACGCAGTTTTGCTTTTTCAAGCCACTTGGGCGAAGTGAGCACATATTTTGATGACTATCCGGTCGAGAAGGCCATCGAACTCGTCAACTGGAAATACGGCGGCGCCACGGATTACGGCAACAGCCTCATGGACTTCTCCAAACTGGCACTGGACGACATCAACAGTAATACGACAGTGATCATTCTCGGGGATGCCCGCAATAACAACGGTGATCCGAAACTGGAGATACTGCAAAGCATTTTCCAGCGCGCACGGCAGGTAATATGGCTTAACCCCGAGTCACGTAGAGCCTGGGGTAGCGGTGATTCAGAAATGCTGCGCTACCAAAGCGCTTGTCATTTTAGCGCTGAGTGTAATAATCTTAAGCAACTCGAGCGTATCGTCGATCAACTCCTAAAGAGCACCCGATAACCCTCATGACTTTCCACTGCAAAGATTGCAGCTATCGTGGGAACAACAGCGGCCAACGTGGCGAGTGCCCGGCCTGCGGTTCATATAATGTCATTCAAGACTTTAATCCGGTCAAGGGAAAATCGAAGCCGGGGAAATGGCGCCTAGTAATTCTCGTCTTGCTCTGGGGCTATCTCATTGCAGCAATTCTATGGAAGCTAAGCGAATGAAATTATATACCCCAAGATTGCCAAGGAGACACTATGCCTGATGTTATGCTTCGGTTTGATATGCGCCAACCTGAAATCGCAAAAACATCACAGGCAGATCTATACCAGGCTGCAATCGAAATGTGCGAATGGGGGGACAACAACAACATAGGCAGCGTGCACCTGTCAGAACATCATGGCTCCCCGGACGGCTATTGCCCCTCTCCATTGGTATTGGCCTCCGCGATCGCGACACGCACGCAGAGTATGCGTATTTTTATATCCGCGCTGATTGCTCCGCTGCACGACCCCGTGCGATTAGCAGAGGACTTGGCGGTATTAGATATCATCAGTCGAGGTCGCGTTATACCCGTAGTCAGCGGAGGCTACAGAGAAGAAGAGTTTATTGCTGTCGGAAAAGACCTTAGTGTGCGCAAAAAGTACATGGATGACATCGGCCCCTTTCTTAAAAAAGCATGGAGTGGAGAGGCTTTTGAATACGAGGGTCGCGCTATTACTATTACGCCAAAACCCTTTAGCCAGCCTCGTCCAATGATTCTAATGGGAGGCAGCAGCAAGCCTGCTGCTCGGCGCGCTGCCCGCGATTCTGATTTCTTTATTCCTTCCGGACCCGAAATCTTCGAATACTACCGTGAAGCATTGAAAGCGCTAGGAAAGCCAGACCCCGGACCCATGCCAAGCGCTCCCTCCACGGTAACCTTTGTCTCAGAGGACCCCGACGCCTACTGGGAAAAAATTGCTCCTCACGTACTACATGAGACGAACATGTACGCAGACTGGGCAGAAAAGGCGCACGTTTTCAGCCCCTATAAACACTTTGACAGTAGCGATGATTTACGCAGCAGCGGAGCCTACAAAGTCTACCGCCCACAAGAACTCATAGACGCGGCCCGAGATATGGTCGGAGCACAACCGATTATGTTTCACCCATTATGTGGCGGCATCCATCCAGATTTAGCATGGTCCAGCCTGCACCTGTTCATGGATGATGTAATGCCAACCTTACGCGAAGAGGGGGTCGCGTAGAAAATCACTCTATTCGTGCAGCGCACGCCAAAGGGCAGCATGCTGAGTCTGATCCATAATTTCCTAAGTAATTTCTATAATTTCGTCGCGTTAAAAAATTTCGTTGGAGATCACTTGTGCAGAGATTTTTCTATCTCCCCCGTCATCAACCGCGCAGTAGCCAGCGATACTGATCGCAAGTATTCTATCAAATTGTCAATCGCCAAAACTCAGGAGCTAACCCGTGGATAACGCCCGCCCAACACCACTGATAGAAGATATCGATGGCACTCGTCGAAAGCTAGAATCCTGGATTTCATCAAATCGGGGACAAGACGTCCGCATCGAGGAGCTTTCTATCCCAGAGGCAACCGGCATGTCCAATGTCACACTTTTGTTTGACATCACTTGGGACGAAGACGGACAGCAGCGCAGTGAGCCCCTGGTGGCACGGTTACAGCCGGCAATTGAACGCCCGGTATTTCCGGACTACGACTTGAGCCTGCAATACGAAGTAATGGATGCTGTCGGGCGATGCAGCGATATACCCGTACCAGAATTGTGCGGGCTAGAAACAGACAAGTCTTTGCTGGGCGTACAGTTCTACCTAATGAAGCGGACAGATGGTCGCATACCCACCGACATGCCCCCTTACAATATGGATGGCTGGATGATGCAT
>CAWLBR010000251.1:0-2779 GCA_963855085.1 Gammaproteobacteria bacterium | reverse complement strand
TATTTATGATGCAGACCGCCAAAGATCCCAATGGTGCCAACCTGGATCGCTTGCAGGTCATTAAAGGCTGGGAAGATGCCGATGGTGCCGTCCATGAGAAAGTCTATAACGTGGCCTGGAGCAACCCTGAGCTGCGTTCAATGGATGCCAGCGGTGACGTTGCAGATATTCCTTCTACTGTAGATGAAGCCAAGGCCACGTATAGCCACAAATACGGTGCTGCGGAATTGACTGCCCTGTGGCAGGACCCGGAGTTTATGGCTGACCAGAAAGCCTTCTATTATGTGCGTGTGCTTGAAGTGCCATCGCCGCGGTGGACTTCTTATGACGCAGCCAAGTTCGATGTTGAGATGGCGCCCTATGTTAAGCAAACCACTCAGGACCGCGCTTACAGCTCACCGATTTGGTATGAGCCTAGCAACTAGGCGCTAGTAACTAAAAGCTAATATCTAGAAGTTAATAGATAGAAGTTAATAGATAGAAGGTAATAGATAGAAGGTAATAGACAGTTTAATGAGTACAAAAAAACCAGGCCCTCTGCAGAGAGTAGCCTGGTTTTTTTTGCCCAATACTTTTTAGAACTTAAAACATAAAGCGTAACGACTTAGGATTAGAAGTAGCGTTTGACCTCGGCCAATACTCCGCGACCTTCACCGACAAAGTATCTATAGCTGCCAAAACCGTAGTCTGCACGATCGGCGATGCGCTCATCAGTCAAGTTGGTGACTCTCAGGCGCAGATCCCATTGCTCATAACGTCGCTGAACGGTGAAGTTCACCACATCGTGGCCAGCGTACTGATGGTCGTTGGCCGGATCCAGAAAGTAGTCGCCGAGATAAACCCATTCCAACTCAGCGCTCAGTGTTTCGCTGGGCGTGTAGAGCAGCTGTGCGCTGCCCTGAGTGCGCGGTGCAGTGTCTATGTCGTTGCCATTAATACTGACGTCATTGATCAGGCCGTTCTGTTCATAGAGGTGCTTTGCCCAGTTGCCGGCTGTGGCGATCTGCCAGGCGGAGTTGATGGCATAGCTAAGCTGGAGTTCGACTCCTCGGTGGCTGGTTTCACCATTGCTGACCACAAAACCGTCGGCGTCTTTAATAATGACCTGCTCTTTATTCATGCTGTAAATATTTAACTCAGCGGCGAGATTGTCTCGATGAAAACGCAGTCCGGCTTCAACGCTGTCTAGCTGCTCGGGCTTGATATCGGCCACGGCTTGCTCGCGCTGTAGACGATAGATTTCATTGATCTGGGGTGCGCGATAGGCGCTTGCTAATCGTGCATAACCTGAGAGATTGTCGCTAAAACTGTAGTCGGCACCCAGGTGAAAGTTGAGGTTGTTGGTGCTGTCGGAGCGATCGCCAGCGCGAAAGTAACGACAGGTTCCATCGTCAGAATTACAGTCGCTGCGATCGTCTCTGGTAGTGCCCGAGAGCATATTGTTCTCATAGTCGTAGTTGAGGTATTCGTAACGCAGACCCATTTCAGTGGTCAGCTGGTCGCTGACCTGCCATTCGAGATTGGCGAACAGGGCGATCTGCTGGCTGTCTACTTCAAAATCATAATGCTGACCCTGAAAGCGCACATTGTTGGCCACGCCCAGCGCATTGGCTTGAAATTCTTCGACCCACATACTGGCCCATTCGACATCAGTGCCGAGCCACAGAGTGGTGTCAGTGGCGAGGCTGGTCTGGAAGCTAGACTGGACACCGGCACTGGTTTGACCATTCTTTTCTTCTGGCTGACCGGGTAAATAGTGCTGTAAAAAGGTCATTTCACTCTTGCGAACATAAGGCGTTATCTGCCATTCGTTGCCCGCGCTGGTGGCACCGCTAATGCGTGAAGAGAGACGCATGGCTTGGCCATCGCGAAAGGCTTCTGGGTTGGGGTTGGCTTTCCAGGCGGCAGAGTCTTTGTAGGAATCTTTAACTTTGATATAGCCGGCGGTCTCTTGATTGAGATTAACCAGGGCCAGATGCGTGTCGATGCTCAATTCAGACACCGTCCAGCTGTGCTTAAGAGAGAGTTTTTGCTGATCGAAGCCGGCATCATCTTTAAAGCCTTTGTCGGTAACGCCATTGGCAGCGATCTGCCAAGTCTGGTTGCCGCGCTGCTCACGCCAGCCCAATTTGACGCGGTTGTAGTCATGGCTGCCGCTTTCCAGTGACAGGTAGTTGCGCTGAATATCGGCAGAGAGGCTGTTGATAACGCCATGCATGGCATTGGAGCCATAGAACACAGTGCCGGGCCCGCGCCATATTTCCAGTCCAGAAGCCTGTTCGCTGTTCACTTCAAAGAGTTGGTTAACATTGCACATGCCGGTAGGGCGAATCGGCAGGCCATCTTCGGTGGTGAGGATTTCGGCACAGCTGCCAGCACCGGTAAAGACTGGTGAGCGCACGGCGGCGAGCAGTTCCTGACCATTGCCACGACTCAGCCAAACACCGGGAATACGCACGGCCGACTCATTGATATGAGCGTGACCAATGCGCTGTAATTCTTCTGCTGAGACCTGACCTGCGGCGCCGATAAGCTGGTTGAGGTTCTGATCACTGCGACGGCCGGTGACCACGACTGTTTCGATAATGCTCTCGATTTTGTTTTCTGCTTGGCTCTCTGTTTTGTTCGGTGCCAGCTGTTCTGCTGTAGCTAAAGCTAAAGCAGGGATAAGGCTAAGTGTCAGTAGGGTAATAATTGCTTTCATCGATGTGAGTAGCCCTTGGGGTATTTTTTTGTCGGTGCAGTCTTTAGTGAAAGAGGCATTAGTGCAACTGTGTTT
>CAWLBR010000250.1:0-2821 GCA_963855085.1 Gammaproteobacteria bacterium | reverse complement strand
CTAATTTGTCTCGGAAAGTTGCGATTGAATCGATATTAATCAACTGGCAGAACTGCTTTCAGCCTGGCCCTAAGGGCTGCCAAAATCACAGACTCATGCCCAACCATAAATAGGTAATCATACTGATCACACCCACCAACATTGAGTAGGGAAGCTGAGTTTTAATATGATCAATATGATCTGACGCGGCACCGGTAGAAGCTAAAATAGAAGTGTCAGATAGAGGTGAACAGTGGTCGCCAAAGACACCGCCGCCAGCTGTAGCTGCCAATGTTGCATAGACCAGCGTAGAGAGTTCACCACCAGAGAAGTTAAATGCCAGGGGCACTGAGATGGGAATCATAATCGCGTAAGTGCCCCAGGAGGTGCCGGTGGAGAAGGCAATAACACCGGAAATAATAAACACTAACAGTGGCAAGATTGAGGGCGTTAACCAGGACTTGGTAATTGAGACTATATAGTCCGCCGTATGCAGAGCCGCAGAGAGATCGTTCAGCGCATAGGCAAAGGCCAGAATCACCACCGCTGGCATAATACCCTTGATACCGAGCATGGCCGTGGAGGTAATTTCATTTAGCGGAACCCCCTGAAGTCGCATAATAATCGCCAGCACAAAAACGGCCAGCATAAAGGCCTCAAGTGGCTTGGCACTGGAGGTGAGACTCACCGACACCAGGGCAAAACCAATCACTAGTGTCACCGGGAAAATAAAATTCCAGAACAGACTGGTACGAATACCCTCATAGGGTTCTATGCCTGTGAGCTCATCAGCCATAAGCGGCTCGCCACCATCACGGACAACCTTGCCCTCTTCCTGAGCACGGCGTTCGGCCTCCTTCATGGGACCAAAGTCAGGCAGCATGCCGGAGGCAATCAGTCCCACCATCAGCACTGAGAGAATGGGATAGATATTATATGGAATGGCAGTAATGAAAAACCCCATGGCGTCCCCGGCACTGGCCACTGGTCCCATGCCGATAGTCAGTCCAGCGACAAATACCGCCCAGCCAGTAAAGGGCACCAAAATACTCACAGGAGCCGAGGTGGAATCGCAAATATAGGCGAGCTTTTCACGGGATATTTTATAGCGATCAGAAAGGCTACGCATGGTCGAGCCAACAAACAGCGGACTGAAGTAATCGCTGAAATAGACAAACAGACCCATAAACCAGGAGACCAATTGGATGCGCTTACGAGTCATCCTGCGCCGCTCAATAAACAGTGAGAAATTGGCCACGGCCCCGGTGCGCTGAAAAAACGCCAGTAGTATGCCGATAAAAAATTCGAGTAACAGAATCCAGGAAAAGCCCTCATTGCCCAGAGCGCCGACCAATAGATCGGGAAAGCCCTGGAAGCCTTTACCGGCAACCAGCACGCCGACCAAACAGGCGACGGCTAAAGAGAACACTGTATTGCGCGTAGCAAAGGCCAAAAACACGGCCACGCCTGCGGGCACCAAAGACAAAGGGCCAATATAGTCGGTAACTTCCATTCTCAATTCCTTTTTTAATTAGCCGCAATAACGCTCAATTTTATTCTCTTGATTACAGCTATTGATTACAGTTCTCGCCTACCCTGCCAACTCTCCAGCACCGCGCTGGCCTCAAAGCCAATACGCCGCAATGGGTCCGGCGGCATCCAGCTGGGGGAGCCAAAAATAGCCGCCACATCCAGAGCGCTATGACCCAAAGCCAGCTCTGCCAGAGCGCTGCCTAAAAGGGTTCCTTTAACAGTGCCACCGCCATTACAGCCACTGGAGATAAACAGTCCTGGCTCGCGCTCGCCCCATACCGGCGCACTGTTAAGGGTGACGCCAACGGCACCACCCCAGACATGTTCAAAGGCTTGTGCTCTTCCTCTACCTTGGCCGTTCAAGTTCAGCTGGGGAAATCTACGCCAGAGTCTGTCCTGCAAAAAATCGGTCACTTTTGACCCAGATAATTCTGCCTCATAACTGTGCCCCGAGCGCACCAGCAGTCGATCATCGGCTGTGCGGCGCAAAGTGCTGCCGAGCCTATGAGTAGGCAGTAGGCCCCAGTTATGAACGCTGCCCAAGCTATCGAGAAGTTCAGGATCTAATGGCGGCGTGATGCCAGCGTAGGTGTAGATTCCAGCTAGTCGCGAGCGCGCTATGCCCTGCTCTTTGGCAAAGGAGTTATTGGCCAGCACTAGGTTCGAACAAGTCATTTCACCCTCCGCCGTAGTAACCGTCCACTTGCCATCACTGTTGTTAATTTTTAATGCCGGTGTATTTTCAAACAGAGTAATTGAGTCGGCTAGCTGGCTGTGAATCGCGCGAATAACTGCCGCTGGCTGTGCCAGATAACAGTGGGGGCTGTAGAGCCCGGACTGATAAAAGTCGGTTCCAAGCTCAGCTTTTAACTGCGTCTGATCCAGCGACCTATAGGGGAGCCCAGCGCCTTCGAGGAATTGCTTATAGTTGTTCAACGATTTAAGCCCCGCCGAGCTAGCGGCACCACGATAGGTGCCTGCTCGCTGGAGATCAACATCCAAACCGCTGGCCTGAACATTGCTCAGAATCGATTGCATGGCGTTCTGAGTGAGGCGATTGGCTTCTAGCATGCGCTGCATATTTTCGGGATTGGCATCTTCAGCCAGGGCAATTTCCAACAGAAAACCAGAATTTCGACCCGGGTTGCCCTCGCCAATTTCGCTGGCATCAATCACTACTACTCGAGCATCCGGCGCCAACTCCTGCCATCGCCGAGCACAGGCAAGACCGGTAAAGCCAGCACCGACTATAACCACATCGGCAACCTGCTTACCTTTTAAAGGGGCATGCGCTTGACGAGGGGGCAGT
>CAWLBR010000249.1:0-2878 GCA_963855085.1 Gammaproteobacteria bacterium | reverse complement strand
AACAGATGATGGCTCATATCTTCGATTCCCAGTCCGATGCCTTTTACACCTCCGGTCATATGATGGATGACGGCATGATCGATCCACGGAATATGCGCAGTACGCTGGGTATGTTGCTGGAGACGGTTCGGGAAGGGCGCAATCGTACAGTGCGACCCAATAGTTTTGGCGTCGCGCGGCTGTAATAGAAAGGTGCGACCCAATAGTTTTGGCGTCGCGCGGCTGTAATAGAAAGGTGCGACCCAATAGCTTTGGTGTCGCGCGGCTGTAATAAGAAGGCGCGGTCTTAAAAAACAAATAATAAAAAAGGAGTACACATGGGCGATCTGTCTAAAGTAGAACTTCCCGAGACTCAATCACTGATCCTTGAGCATCGTGGTTCAGTGTTAAAAATCTGGCTTAACCGTCCAGAGTCAAAAAATGCGCTGTCAGAGGAAATGACTGACGAGCTGCATCAGGTCCTCGACGCCGTTCGTGACGACCGCTCGATTCGTACCATTGTGCTGCGAGGCAAGGGTGGGGTGTTCTGTGCTGGCGGCGATATCAAAGGCTTTAAAGCGGATATGCAGGCGGTGAGCGCCGCGCAGGTGGCGAAGAGCAATCGCGGCTTTGGCGATCTGATGATCAAGATAAATGAACAGCCTCAGGTGGTGATTATGCTGGTTGAGGGCGCTGCCATTGGCGGCGGTCTGGGTCTGGCCTGTGTTGCCGATGTGACCCTGGTCACCGCCGATGCCAGGTTCCGCCTCAGTGAAACCAGCCTCGGTATTCCACCGGCTCAGATAGCGCCCTTTGTTACCGAGCGAGTGGGTCTGACTCAGGCTCGCCGCCTGATGCTCACTGGTGCACGCTTTAATGGCGAAGAGGCTGTACGCCTCGGCATTGGCCATCAAGTAGCCACTGACACCGCGGATCTCGATGCGCAATGTGAAGAAATTCTCGGCCATATCAATGCCTGCGCCCCTGGCGCCAATGCAGTGACCAAAGGCATTCTCTTTGAAAGCCTGCGCCGACCCCGTGCTGAGGCGCTGGACTTTGCCTCTCAGGGCTTTGCCCAGTGCATGCTCAGTCCTGAAGGACTTGAAGGCATCGCCGCCTTTGTGGAGAAGCGTAAGCCCTTATGGGCCGGTCAATCGAAAGAATAATTAGTTGGGAAATAGCTCTATGAAGCGCTTTAACAGTATTTTAATTGCCAACCGCGGCGAGATTGCCTGTCGGGTTATTCGCACCGCCAAAGAGTTGGGTTATAGAACCATTGCGGTGTATTCCGATGCCGATGCTGCCGCGCCCCATGTGCAGCTGGCTGATGAGGCTGTGCGTATTGGTCCTGGGCCAGTGGGTGAGTCTTACTTATTGCCTGAACGGATTCTTGAGGCTGCTGCAACCAGCGGCGCTGAAGCCATTCATCCCGGTTACGGTTTTCTCAGTGAAAATGCAGCCTTTGCGCAGGCCGTTGAAGCGGCAGGGCTGGTATTTATTGGGCCCAGTGCAGAAGCTATTCAGGTGATGGGCAATAAAGCGGAGTCGAAGCGGCGCATGATTGCGGCTGGTGTTCCCTGTGTGCCTGGCTATGAAGGCCATGACCAGTCTGACGAAACATTATTAATTGAAGGCGCCAAAATCCCATTACCGTTAATGGTCAAGGCTGCAGCCGGTGGCGGTGGTCGCGGTATGCGTCTGGTTCAGGATCAAGCTGATCTGGCCAATGCCATCAAACTTGCGCGGGCTGAAGCCGAGAGTGCCTTTGGCTCCGGTGAGCTGATTCTCGAGAAAGCGATTATTAAGCCGCGCCATGTGGAGATTCAGGTATTTGCCGATACGTTCGGCAATACAGTGCATCTGGGCGAGCGGGACTGCTCTGTTCAGCGCCGTCACCAGAAGGTGATAGAAGAGGCACCATGCCCAATTATGACCCCTGAACTCCGTGAGCAGATGGGACAGGCGGCGATTGATGCGGCCAAGTCGGTGAACTACCGCGGTGCGGGCACGGTTGAGTTTTTGCTCGATAGTGGTAAAAGTGCCGCGTTTTACTTTCTCGAGATGAACACACGCTTGCAGGTTGAGCATCCGGTGACGGAGCTGATTACGGGTCTGGATCTGGTGGCGCTACAGATTGCTGTGGCTCAGGGTGAGCCGCTGGCATTAGAGCAGGCTGATATTCAACTTGAGGGTCACGCTATTGAAGTGCGGCTCTATACCGAAGATCCCAGCCAGGACTTTTTACCCGCCTCTGGACCGGTAGAATTATGGCAGCCAGCCAGTGCTGTGGGTCTGCGTATCGACAGTGGTATCTGCAGCGGTCAGGGTATTTCACCGTTTTACGATCCCATGGTGGCCAAGGTGATTGGCTATGGTCCCAACCGCGAGGTAGCGCGCCAACGACTGATCGCAGGGCTTAAAGAAACGGTGCTATTCGGAACTCCAAACAACACGAGGTTTCTTATACAGTGCCTTGAAAAACAACAGTTTATTGATGGTCTAGCCACTACTGCGTTTATCGCAGAAGAGTTCTCCGAGGCGGATCTAGCCAACCCATTGCCGGCGTTTGCCGACGCTGCAGTGGCGGCGGTTTTGGAGCTGCGTCTCGAACATAACCAGCTATTTCAGCGTGCCCTGGGTGTCAGCCATAACCTCAAAGACTGGACCAGTGCCAGTTGCTTGGTGTCGCGAAAGCAGTATCAGTTTGATGAGTTGATTTACGATCTTGCCATCAGCCCTGAGGGCAAAGACAGCTACAGAATAACGGGCATGGTTACGGCCATGGATACTGGCGAGTCGCCGAGTCTTGTGGTCACCTTGGTCGAGTTACAAGATACTAGCGCCCAGTTACTGGTGGATGGCAAAGCCATCTCTGCAACCTATATGTCGCCGAAAAAGG
>CAWLBR010000248.1:0-2881 GCA_963855085.1 Gammaproteobacteria bacterium | reverse complement strand
CCCGTATTTGTCATTGGCAGCTCCATGGGCGGCTTTTATGCCAGCTGTTTGGCTGAGCGGTATGCTGAGTTTGCTATAGGCGCAGTGCTGATCAATCCAGCGGTCAGCCCAGCTCGTGGTTTGGACAAATGGCTCGGCGAAAACAGCAACTATCACAGTGGTGAAACCTGGTTCTTCGAAGAACACCACATAGCTGAATACCAGCGCTGGGACCCAACGGCGATAAAAAATACAAATAATTACCTGGTGCTATTGCAAAGCGGTGACGAAGTGCTTGATTATCGTGATGCCGAGCAGCGCTACCAAGGCTGCAAAATAATTCTCGAATCCGGTGGTGATCACAGCTTTATTGATTATCATCGACACTTGGAAATCATCCACCAGTTCTTGCTGTCGACGGTTCCAAGCAACCCACAATTACAACCTGACCTGTAGGGCGTATGAGCACATATAACGCAGAAGATATTGAAGTTCTCACCGGACTAGACCCGGTGCGCAAGCGCCCGGGAATGTACACCGACACCAGCCGTCCCAATCACCTGGCCCAAGAGGTTGTCGACAACAGTGTCGATGAAGCCCTCGCCGGACATGCCAGTCGCATTGATGTGACCCTGCATAAAGATGGCTCCCTCTCAGTCTGTGATGATGGCCGCGGCATGCCCGTGGATATTCACCCAGAGCAGGGCATCCCAGGTGTAGAGGTGATCCTCTCGACCCTCCACTCCGGTGGTAAATTCTCGAACAAAAACTACCAGTTCTCCGGTGGCCTTCATGGCGTTGGTGTCTCGGTGGTCAACGCCCTGTCGGACAAGCTTGAGCTGACTGTAAAGCGCGGTGGCAGCGTACATCAGATCACCTTTGCCAATGGCGACAAGACCACAGATCTGCAAGTGATCGACAGCTGCGGTCAGCGCAATACAGGCACCATACTGCGTTTCTGGCCCAACCCCATTTACTTCGACTCGGTTAAGTTTTCACTCCTGCGTCTGCGCCATGTTTTGCGGGCCAAAGCGGTACTCTGCAGTGGTTTAACCGTTAGTTTCTACGACGAAAATAGCGACGAGAGCGAAGAGTGGCACTATCAGGATGGTCTGCAGGATTATCTGTCTGGATCTCTGGCAGGCTGGGATGTATTGCCCGCCACACCGTTTATCGGTACCTATTCTGCAGCTAATGAAGCCGCCGACTGGGCCGTGCAGTGGATGCCCGATGGTGGTGATCTGGTGCAAGAGAGTTACGTTAACCTTATCCCCACACCTCAGGGCGGCACCCACGTCAACGGTCTGCGTACGGGTCTATTGGATGCCATGCGCGAGTTCTGTGAATTCAGAAACCTGCTACCCCGAGGCGTCAAACTGACCCCAGACGATATCTGGGATCGCTGTAGTTTTGTGCTTTCATCAAAGCTTGAAGATCCTCAGTTCTCCGGTCAGACCAAAGATCGACTGTCATCGCGACAGGCCGCGGCCTTTGTCTCCGGCGTGGTTAAAGACTCCTTCAGCCTGTGGCTCAATCAGCACACAGAAGAGGCCGAGAAACTCGCCGAACTCTGTATCTACAGCGCCCAGAGCCGCATGCGTGCGAGCAAAAAAGTGGTGCGCAAAAAGATTACTCAAGGCCCAGCACTGCCGGGTAAGCTGGCCGACTGTTCCAGTGGCGAGCCAGAGCGCTGTGAAATATTCTTCGTTGAGGGTGACTCAGCTGGCGGTTCTGCCAAGCAGGCCCGCAACCGTGAAAACCAAGCGATCATGCCCCTGCGTGGCAAGATCCTAAATACCTGGGAAGTGGACTCACAAGAGATCCTCGGCTCTCAGGAAGTCCACGATATCTCCGTGGCTCTGGGCATAGATCCAGCCATCGAAAATCTCGACAAACTGCGCTATCACAAGGTCTGCATCCTCGCCGATGCCGACTCCGATGGACTGCATATTGCGACTCTGATCTGCGCACTATTTGTCCGTCACTTCCGATCTCTAGTCACTGCCGGCCATGTCTATGTTGCCATGCCGCCACTGTTCCGCATCGATGTCGGCAAAGAAGTCTATTACGCCCTCGATGAATCGGAAAAGCAGGGCATCCTCGACCGCATTGAAGCCGAGAACAAACGCGGCAAGGTCAATGTGCAGCGCTTTAAAGGGCTGGGTGAAATGAACCCATTACAGCTGCGCGAAACCACCATGAACCCAGACACCCGCCGTTTAGTGCAGCTCACCGTGGATGTGGATGACAACACCGACTCCATGATGGACATGTTGCTGGCGAAAAAACGCGCCCCCGACCGTCGCACCTGGCTCGAAAGCAAAGGCAACCTGGCTGGTATAGCCGATCTTTAGCTTTTTGATAAATTAAGAGCTTTATAAATTAAGAGCTTTGTAAATTAAGAGCTTTGTAAATTAAGTGTTTTTATAAATAGGAAAAACGATGAACGATATCGTCAATTTTAATAGCGAAGGGTTGGAACGCCGACCCATGAGCGAATATGTTGAGCAGGCCTACCTGGACTACTCGATGTACGTCATCCTCGACCGCGCACTGCCGCATATTGGCGATGGCCTAAAGCCGGTTCAGCGACGCATCATCTTCGCCATGAGCGAGCTCGGCCTCAAAGCCAACGCCAAGTACAAAAAATCCGCGCGAACCGTCGGTGATGTCATCGGTAAGTATCACCCCCACGGTGACAGCGCCGCCTATGAAGCCATGGTGTTGATGGCCCAGCCATTCTCCTACCGCTATCCGCTAGTCGACGGTCAGGGTAACTGGGGTTCCGCAGATGATCCAAAATCATTTGCCGCCATGCGATACACCGAATCCAAGCTCTCCAAATATGCCGACGCACTGCTCTCGGAATTAGGCCAGGGTACCGCCAACTGGCGTCCCAACT
>CAWLBR010000247.1:0-2889 GCA_963855085.1 Gammaproteobacteria bacterium | reverse complement strand
CCACCTCAATGGGGCCTACACCCTTCTCTGTGGCGCTGATCATATCCTCAAGTGTGTGTTCTTCTGCGGCATTCAGCAGACAACCAGAGGCTTCTCCCCCCTCGGCTTTTATGTCCGCAATCAATGTATTGAGGCCCTCTGCATCACTGCGGCGACACAATACGACGTGATACCCTTCGCCGGCAAAACGTTTGCCTACCGTTCCCCCGATACCGGCACCGGCACCCACAACCAGACATACTGGCTTCATCGCACTATCTCCTTGTTCAAGCCGGGTCCACGTTTGGCCCAGACGTCTGCTGATTTTAACAGCCGGCCATCGGATGAGCGCACCGCCATCGGCTGAATCGGATTTCCAGAGGTGCGATCAACAAAGCACATCCGCTCACCCTTGGGGTGGGGCTGATATTTTTCACCCCACTGGAACAGTGATAGTAGTAAAGGCTGCAGATCCCAGCCTTTGTCTGTCAACTGGTATTCCATGCGACCCGCTTTCCCGCGGGCCTTCACTAAAATGCCCTCGTTAGTGAGTTTGCTAAGCCGCTGGGTCAGTATGTTCCTAGCGATGCCGAGGCTCTTCTGAATGTCATCAAACCGACGAATGCCAAATGCAGTATCGCGGATAATCAGAAGACTCCAGCGTTCACCGACAATTTCTAGCGACTGTGCCAAGGAGCAGTTCATGTCTTTAAAGGATGTGTGCTTCATAGCCGCTAATGTTTATTTATTAGTTTCATAATAAAACTTAATTTTAACCTATAGAGTCCTTTCACGCAACCTATAAGGACTGAGCCCGCTTCACACTGGTCGCTCAATGGGCAAGAGCCGCATGACAGCGCCGATGGGTCTAAATTTAAGGAAGAGAGTAGCGCTAGTAGCCCTTGCGCCCTTGTAACGGCTACTGCATGCTATCTTCGATAGAATAATATGAAGAGATACCTATGACATTACTTTACTGCAAGCAGTTGGGCTTCATCGGGGCAGTGGCATGCTTACTGGCACTGCCGTTTTACAGTGGCTGTAGCAATTCCTCTGACGACGACCAGAACAACCCGGCAGAAGACAACGTGATGATGAATCAATTGCAGTATCTTGGTACACATAATAGTTACCACTTGCGCGTGCGGGAGGATATTTTTGATCTGTTGCTAGTCTACATTCCCGATGTCGCCCCCACCCTTGAGTATGCGCATCTTCCGCTCACTGAGCAGTTCTCCACGCAAGGGATTCGCCAGATAGAGCTCGACGTCTTTCATGACCCGCAAGGTGGGCTCTACGCAGCACACCAAGCACTCACACTCTTCGACGAAGATCCTGCTTCGGGTGTCCCTGCCCTGAGTGAGCCAGGGTTAAAGGTGTTGCATGTGCAGGAAGTCGATTATGAAACGACTTGCGATCTCTTTACCAGTTGCCTACAGGAGATAAAACAATGGTCCGATGCGAATCCAAAGCATTTGCCGATAATGGTGTTGGTTGAAGCAAAGGATGAGCAGATACCGGACCCACTCAATCTCAACTTTACCATTCCGCTTCCGTTCGGCTCTATCGCACTCGATACTATCGATGCAGAAATTCGCAGTATATTCCCGGACCAGCAATTAATTTTGCCAGAGACTGTTCGAGGGGATGCTGTCACGCTTGAACTCGCTGTGCTGACTGAAGGCTGGCCACTTTTGTCGAAGGCGCGCGGGAAAATCCTATTCGCGCTGGATAATGGCGGTGAAATACTTGAACGGTATATAGAGGGTCATCCGTCACTCGAGGGCCGTGTGCTGTTTACCAATTCTCCTCCTGGCACCCCTGAGGCGGCATTTATCAAGTTGAATAATCCATTGAGCGAGCCTGGCGTGATAGAAGACTTTGTGCGGCAGGGCTATATGGTGCGAACCCGTGCCGATGCTGATACGGTTCAAGCCCGCTCGGATGACACCACACAGCGTGAGGCGGCACTTGCTAGTGGCGCCCAGTATGTCAGCACCGATTATCCGGCGGCTGATGTCGCTTTCAGTGCATACAAGGTGACAATACCTGGAGACTTCATTGCCCGGTGTAATCCGGTTAACTCGGGTGAGTGCACGCCTGCGGCACTGTCACCCTAAGCCGGCAAATATTGCCACGCATCATTGTGCATGCAGTAGTCAAGCTGCAGGCGGCGTCGCTTCCGGTCCGGCGATACTCATGGCCTTTTGGTAAGCGGGCCTTGCCGTGACACGCTGGACGTAAGCCAGCGTATTGGGAAGCGCGTCATCGATCTGTCGAGCTCCCAGCATGCTCAGTGATGTCAGATTAAACATCGACATAATATCGGCGCAGGTAAAGCGGTTGCCGCCCAGATAGTCCGATTCTTTCAGGCGCTGTTCCAGCGCATTGTAAATCCCATCTTCTCGGCGTTGGGTGGTCGTGGTCATCGGGTTATCGTCGCCCGCTTGCGCGCCTCCCGCCTGAAATGCCAGCTTCATGAAAAGAACGGACTGCAGATTATTATTAAAATGCATCCAGAACAGATATTGCGCGTAGTCAGGATCGCCGGGCAATACAGACAAAGTGCCTCCACCGTATTGTTGAGATATGTACTCAACGATGGCTGTCGATTCTGCCATTACGAGGTTATCATCACTAATGATGGGCGCTGTGCCTACAGGGTGAAGCGCCCGGTATTCCGCCGGTGCAAGAAAATCTTCACCGCGATTATACCACTTCAATTCATACGGAAGGCCTAGCTCTTCCATTAGCCAAACTACTCGATCCGACTGCGAAATACCGAGGTGGTGTATTGTAATCATAGCGCTCTCCTTCACAAATTGTGCGTGTTAGCGTGGCTCGGACGGACAGCAATGTCTATGCCGTTGATGCTGCCCACCTGAAAAACCGCACTGCGCCATGATTGTA
>CAWLBR010000246.1:0-2921 GCA_963855085.1 Gammaproteobacteria bacterium | reverse complement strand
AACCCATGACGGCAGCGATCTTAGAATCCACCATATAGATGAAGGGCCAAAAGATGGCCCGGTGATTCTATGTATGCACGGCCAGCCGGTATGGAGCTATCTCTACGCGCGAATGATTCCCCATTTAGTGAAAGCCGGGATTCGTGTAATTGCACCGGACCTGCCGGGCTATGGCAAATCTGACAAGCCGGCAGCACGAGAAGATTACAGCTATCAGCTACAGGTTGATTGGATGAATCAGTGGCTAAGGCAAAACGATTTTACCGAGCTAACTTTTTTCGGACAGGACTGGGGCGGCCTAATTGGCTTGCGTATGATTGCGGATAACGGCGACCGCTTTGCTCGCGTGGCGATTGGCAATACAGGCTTACCCTATAACCCGGACGTACCTCCAAAGGTTGTCGAGGAAATCATCAGCTTTAGAAATTCAGAAAAAAAATTAACTCTATTTTCGATGATGAAAGAAATTAGGAAAATGAATGGCATAGGGGGTAAAAATCACGATGGCGCTAGGCGTTTTGCCTATTGGCAAAAGTATACTTGGCAGACTCCCGATGTTCCTGCCGGTATTATTTCCTCATCACAAATGGAGAAGCGCAACCCTCTAATTGTAGCTCTGGAATTATTTACCGGCGCCATCGGCTTGAGAAAAATCTCGCCGTTCCGAACTCAGCTGTCGACTATCTATGAAGCACCCTTCCCCAGCCCAGAGTATAAAATGGCGGTGCGCGCCATGCCAACTCAGGTGCCCAGCATGCCAGACCAATCCTTGGAAGCGCAGAAAAAGGCCTGGGACTTTTTTGAAACATTTGAGAAACCCTTTTTATGTGTCGGCGCCGGCAATGACCCGATCACCGTTGGTTTTGAAAAACCCTGGCTGGCAAAGGTGCCAGGCACCAAGGGCCAGCCTCATGCAACCATTGGTGGCGGTCATTTCTTCCAGTGGGCTAAGGCTGAAGAACTGGCTAACATTTTGAGTGATTTTATTCTTAAAAATAGTGCAGACTAGCAGCAAAATAAATCATTCTTTTTAACAGGTGGCGGTGCGCATGAATCGGTCGACGGAAAAGACTTCGCAAAACGATGAAAGCGGACCAGAGCAGTGGCGTGAGCGCGGCGAACTTGTCAAGCTACTCGGCCACTCGCTGTTTGTTATTGATGAAAGCCCCCATCAAAGCGCTGCCGACAAACCCCTCGAGCGGCCAACTATCCTATTGCTTCACGGCTTCCCCACCTCAAGCTGGGACTGGCAGCCGATCTGGAACAGCCTAGTAAAAGACTACCGGTTAATCGCAGTGGATATGCTCGGCTTTGGTTTTTCTGATAAACCCAATAAATACAAATATTCCATTCATGGTCAGGCGGATCTGGTTGAAGCACTGGTAAAAGCCAAACAGCTAAAACAGTTTCATGTGCTGACGCATGATTATGGCGACACCGTTGGCCAAGAACTGCTGGCCCGCCAACTCGAGGGCAGCGGTGCCGGTGAATGGCTGTCCTGCTGTTTTTTAAATGGCGGCCTGTTTCCCGAAACCCATCGCGCGTTGTTAACGCAAAAGCTCTTATTGAGCCCCATAGGGGGTCTGCTCAATCGACTCACTGGTTATGCAAAGTTTTGCCGCAACTTTAGTTCGGTGTTTGGCGCCAAGAGCAAACCCTCTGAAGAAGAGTTAAAGAATTTTTGGTGGCTGATTAATATCAATAACGGCAAACATATCTTTCATAATCTGATTACCTATATCCGCGATCGTCTAGAGCATCGCGAGCGCTGGGTCTCAGCCATGCAGCAGTCAACTATTCCCCTGGCGTTAATCAATGGTTCGGTGGATCCAGTCTCCGGAAAACATATGGTTGCGCGCTACCAAGAGCTTAACTGTCGTCTGGATTATCTTGCTCAACTTTCCGAGATTGGCCACTACCCTCAAGTTGAGGCTCCGGCTGAGGTGGCTGCCCACTATCAGACTTTTTTACAACAGCTGCCTGAGGTTTAAGGTAGGTCGCTGAGGCTTAAGGTAGGTAGCTTAATCGTCAGCTACCTACTTATTGAGAATTAAACAGCTGTGTGTAGTCCCTTTAATCGCTTAAATCGTGCATTCTACGGATTTAAGGCTGTACTTTTTCTGTGACTGCGGTATTTTGGTCCTTTAAATCTCCTTAAGCTGATGACTAAAATGACTTTGAGCGCAGGTCCCAACGAAAAAGTTCGGCAACACACTGCACCTCGTGTACGCAAACGCCGCATACAAGAGCGCACTGAAGTAGCCCGCGCCAGCATTATCGCCGCAGCTACACCGATGTTTGCAGAACAGGGTTTTGACGCTATCTCAGTGCGGGATATAGAGATCGCTGCCGAGGTTAAACGCGGCATGCTCAGCTATCACTTTGAGAGTAAGGACAGTCTCTGGAAAGTGGTGGCGGATGAGATGTTTGCCAACCTAGTGCGCGAACTGGATTTGCGCCTGGTGATTCTTAAGGATCTGCCCAAACGTGAAAGTGTCGCCCTGCTCATTCGCTTCCATGTTCGCTATTACTCAGAGAACCCGGTACTCAGTCGCTTTGTGAGCCAAGAGGCGCGCCAGGATACTTGGCGGATTGAATATCTGGCGACCAAACACCAGCACCCGAGCCTTAGCCTGTTAGCCAAGCATATCACCGAGAGCCTCGGCCTCAGTGACCGCGAGTTCGCCCACTGGTATTACATTATGATCAGCGCCTCGGCGACGATTTTCTCCTTTGAGCCAGAATGTAGATTGCTCTTTGGGTTCAGCTCCTACGATGAAGGGGTGGTGGAACAGCATGCCGAGATGATAGTGAATATGCTGCTGGGCAAGTCTGAGGATAAATAACAAAATGCCGGGTAGTAATTAGAAGATTAATTCGACGGCAATAAGAAAGGCTGCAAGTGCAAACTTGCAGCCTTT
>CAWLBR010000245.1:0-2933 GCA_963855085.1 Gammaproteobacteria bacterium | reverse complement strand
TCTGGGTGATACAGTGCGACTGACCATTATCACCACAGAGAATGAAAAACTGAAGGATGCGGATCTGCGTGACCTGACCGAGAATTTCGAAATCATCGGACGCTCAACCAACAACAGCACCAGCATCGTCAATGGCCGCATGTCTCAAACTCGAAAAGTCATTATCGATCTCATGCCGAGACGTGCGGGCAGCTTATACGTCCCTTCGATTCGTATGGGACAGAATAGCACGCAAAGCATGCGGATCCAGGTTAGCCCTGCCCCCACTGCGCCGACTGGCGAACAAACCGTTGTGTTCGAAGCAGAGGTAGACAAGGACAGCGTCTATGTTCAGGGACAAGTTATTCTGACCCTACGCATTCAGCAGTCCATCAACTTGGATGGGGGTAATATTTCTGAGCTAAAACTGGATAACGCCTTTGTCAAACCCCTAGAACAACATTCATTCCAACGCAATATCGATGGGCGACCGTGGCGCGTGAACGAAGTGCGCTACGCGATTTTTCCTGAGAAAAGCGGGACGCTGGAGATTCCTGCTCAAGTTTTTTCCGGACGAGCCAGCCGCGGTCGGCAGAGCGTTTTCGACCTTGGCGGCGGCGGACAGCTTCTACGCCGTAACAGCCAACCGATATCCATTAACGTACTACCTAAACCTAGCAGTTTTACTGCGGACACCTGGCTACCCACTCAGAGCCTGACACTGCAGGAAACTTGGTCCAGTGAGCCGAATCAATTGCGGGTCGGCGAATCTGCCACTCGCACTATTACGATTGTTGGTGAAGGTCTGCAGGGTGCCCAGTTACCACCCATCCTCTTTACACCCATCGACGGCCTGAAATACTACCCCGATCAACCCACAATCGAAGACCAAGAACTGACTGACGGCTTAGTGGGCATCAGACAGGACAGCGCAGCAGTGGTGCCTGTTCGATCCGGAACCTATCAGATTCCGGAAATTCGTATTCCCTGGTGGAACACAAAGACCGAACAGCTGGAATATGCGGTCTTGCCCGAACGTGAAATTAATGTCGCAGCGGCTGAAATCACTGACCTCATAACAGAACCCGTTCTGCCGGCTATCCCCATCGATATTGCGGCCACACCGCTGACGAACCCCACTCGCCATTGGCTAGGCGGGCCGATCTGGCCAATAGTGACCGCGATCAGCACGCTGGGCTGGATTCTTACGCTTCTCTATCTGTGGCGAGTGCGCCGCTCAACAGCGCCTAATAAGCCCCATGCACCGGATACTTCCGCCGAGAAACAGGTGTTCAAGCAACTCCTCGCTGTCTGCGCCGACAATAATGCGGCCCGAACACGCGGCGCAATCATTGACTGGATAGCGGCTTTCAAGCCAAAGGCCTCTCCCGTGTCGCTGGACGAGGTCGCAAAGCTATTGGGGGACGAGGAATTTACGCGAGAGATCGATACGCTGGATACCTGTCTCTACAGCTCTGATCAGGATCACTGGGATGGCACTAATTTGGCTGACTGCTTGCGCAGATTACGCCGAGCGAGTGGACATAGGGATGATGAAACGACAGAACCTATAAAGCTCTATCCAAACGGGGACTAACTGGAAAAGATAAGCGGTGGCAAAGCCACCGCTAAATTTGCTGCCAGATGCGAGTGTTAAAGAGGCTTAACGTTATTAGCGCAAGGACCCTTCTGGCCTTGACCAACTTCAAACTCAACTTCCTGACCATCATTCAAAGTCGCGTAACCGCCGCCAGTCTTTATCTCTGAATGGTGAACGAAAAGGTCTTTACCGCCGTCTTCTGGAGTAATAAAACCGAAACCTTTATCTGCATTGAACCACTTAACAGTACCTTTACTCATATTACATACTCAAAATTGTTGGTGAATGATTGTAATTCCCCACCTCGCATTCACCGGTACGAAGTGGGAATTCTTTAAAATTAACGAATTATGTGCTGCTGTCTGTAGCCGGTTGGATATCTCCGTCGGCAGGTATGGTACCACCTTCTTCTTCAATATGCCCTTCTTCGGCCTTTCTCAAGCGCTTTTCTTCTTTTTTCTTCTTCTTTGCGAGCTCTTTCTGTCTTTTTTCGAACGCGTAGTTAGGTTTAGCCATCGAGATTCTCTTCTGTAAATGTCAACTATACGGTCATATTCGTGTCATCCGTTGCACTTTCGGGACTCTATCACACCCGCCAAACACCACAAATTCATGTTTTCATTAGCTCGAGCGGCAGACCCGCTGCGGCTGAGGTCAGTAATTTAACATATCTGACGCGCAATTACTTGGTGGCAACGGGAGCTTATTACCCTTCTAGGCCGCTATACATCACCTTACTGCAGTGATTTGCTCACAATCTCAAACACATCCGGCGAGAGCGCTGGCTCTGCGGCCAGCCGTTCCAGCTCAGCACGCATCAATTCTCCTCTATCAGTATACCGACGCCACTTTGTCAGAGGCGTTAGCAACCGCGAAGCCAACTGAGGGTTAAGACGATTCAGCTTGACCACAACATCACCGAGAAAGCGATAACCGGAGCCATCAAGATGGTGAAAATTGATCAGGTTCTGGTTGACGAACCCCCCCACGAGGGCCCGCACCTTGTTAGGGTTGCCGAGATCAAAGTCGGCATGAGCCATCAGTGACTGCACCCGCGAAAGTCCTTCACTATCGGGGATAGCGGCCTGCAACTGCAGCCACTGGTTGACCACTAGCGCTTCATGTCGCCACCCCTGATGGAAATTTTCCAGCGTGCTATCGCGAAGCGTGTGATCGCCATAGAAAGCAATTTCTTTAAGCGCAGCCTGCCGATCAGTCATATTAGTCGCCTCTCGATACTGCGCAGAAGCCAGCGCGAGGTTGTCCAGGCTTGCGCTGACCAGATAGGCCAAGCACATATTGCGCAAACTACGATCGGCGATTTGAGTCGCCTCAGGCGCGTAGGGTTGCCTGC
>CAWLBR010000244.1:0-2976 GCA_963855085.1 Gammaproteobacteria bacterium | reverse complement strand
ATCCCGGCGGCTTTGCCGATCCGGAAATGATCAAAATTGGCAAGCGCCATCCCATGGAAAAAATGACCACCATGGCCCATGAGAGCTTCAGTACCAGAGCGCGAAAAAATATCGCCCAGTACACTGAGGATATGGCCAAGATAGTGGGTCGTTCGTCAATGGTGTCTATGTTTGAGAAGCCCAAATTCCGTGACTTTGTTAAGCGCCTGGCTCCTGGGGAACAGTCCTTTATGGTCCAGGCCATGCACGACCTTTTGCATACAGATAATCAGCAGGCCGGTTTCGAAGCTCTGGTGGAACTACTGAAAACCGAAAAACTGGCGAAGTGGAGCCTGATCTCGATCATTCCCGCTTACTATGCGCCAACCACTGAAGTATTTGTAAAACCCACCACAGCGAAAAATATCATTCAGCATTTTGATATTGAAGGCTTAATCTACAAGCCAACCCCGAGTTGGGAGTTCTATACTGCCTACCGAGATCTCATTAACGACGCAAAAACTAAAGTCGATAGCAGTCTGTCGCCATCCAATGCGGCATTCTCAGGATTTTTGATGATGGCAATGCCATCATCAGACCACTAAACAGAGCAGGAGTTTTTAACATCATGACCACAGCAACCTTAAAACTAAGTTACTTTGATTTCCCCGGCGGCCGCGGCGAGCCAGCCCGCATAGCACTAAACCTGGCGGGTATCGCTTTCGAAGATCACCGCATTCCAGTTACGGATTGGCCGACAGTAAAGGCCGACTTTCCCTATCAGCAAGTGCCGGTTATGGAAGTTGACGGCAAGGTGCTCAATCAGTCCAATGCGATCAATCGCTTGGTTGGCAAAATGGCCGATCTGTATCCCCAAGACAGCTGGGAAGCAGCGGTTTGCGACGATGTAATGGACACCGCCGATGACCTTATGCAGCTTTTAGTGAACACCTTTTTTATGCCAGAAGAGGAAAAAAAGCGCGTTCGCATTGAGCTTGTTGCCGAGCCACTGCCGATGTTTCTGTCTGGCCTCAATGCCACTCTGCTCGCCAATGGCGGAGAGTTTTTCTGCGATGGCCGCCTGACCATGGCAGACCTAAAGATATTGATGGTTACGCGTAACCTAAGCAGTGGCAATCTGGACTACGTACCTGCTTCTATAGTCGCAGAGCAGGCTGCAGATCTTCTGCCGCATATGGAACGCATTGAAAAGTTACTTGCCTAGGGTGCTGAACTAAGGGAGATTATTAGGACTTATTTTCTTTAGTGTGATGTCCGGTCAACTAACGTAGAATGCCGCACTTAAACACTGCGGCATTTTTAATTCCATGATTCCTGTTATCGCCCTTGTTGGGCGCCCCAATGTGGGTAAATCAACTCTCTTTAATCGACTCACACGCAGTCGCGACGCACTGGTGGCCAACTATTCCGGCCTCACCCGTGATCGTAAATACGGCGATGGTGAAATGTACGACCGCCGCTTTATGGTGATCGACACTGGCGGTATCAGCGGTGAAGAAGAGGGTATCGATGTTGGGATGGCCGAGCAGTCTCTGCTGGCCATGGATGAAGCCGACATCGTACTATTTATTGTTGACTGTCGCTCGGGCATTATTGCCGCTGATCATATGATCGCCGAGACTCTGCGCAAGAAAAATCGCAAAGTCTATCTTGTGGCCAACAAAATTGATGGTCTGGAGCCTTCAGAAGCACTGGCTGATTTTTATCAGTTGGGTTTCTCCGGAATGTTCCCCACCACAGCAACCCATGGTCGCGGCGTACGCTCGATGATGGAAGAACTGCTCGAACCCTACCCCGAATATGCCGAACCGGATAACAGCGGTTTAAACGGTATTCGAATCGGCGTGGTTGGTCGACCCAACGTCGGTAAATCAACCCTAGTTAATCGCCTGCTCGGTGAAGACCGTGTGGTTGTTTTTGATGAAGCTGGCACCACCCGTGACAGTGTTTATATCGATTACGAACGTCACGGCAAAAAATACACCCTGATCGACACAGCCGGTATTCGCAAGCGCAAAAATATTAAATTGGCGATTGAGAAATTCTCTATCGTTAAAACACTGCAGGCAATTGATGATGCCAATGTAGTGGTGCTGATGGTCGATGCTCACGAAGGATTGGTCGAGCAAGATCTTCACCTGATGGGCTCGGTTATCGATGCCGGTCGCGGTTTGGTGATTGGGGTCAATAAATGGGATGGTCTCGAGCCGGAAAAGCGCGAGAAGATTAAGGAAGACATTAAGCGTCGACTGCGCTTTGCTGAATTTGCCGATGTACACTTTATCTCAGCGCTCCATGGCACTGGCGTTGGCAATCTCTATGATTCCATTGAAAACGCCTATCGTGCAGCCACAGATGCCCTCAGCGCTTCGCGCTTGACCAAGGTCTTAGAAGGCGCAGTGGAAGAGCATCAGCCGCCTTTGGTACACGGACGACGTATTAAGCTGCGCTTCGCCCATGCCGGTGGACGTAACCCGCCGATTATCATTATTCACGGCAACCAGACTGATTCGGTTCCGGCCCAGTACACCCGTTATTTGGAAAAGATCTTCCGCCGCGAGTTAGGTTTGCATGGCACGCCAGTGCGGGTTGAATTCCGTACTTCGGAGAATCCTTACAGTACTAAGGGCAAGGCTGTTAATAAGCCGACCTTTAAGAAAAAGCCAGTGACCAAGTTTAGTAAGCGTCATGAGGATAAGAAGAAGTAATTGGGTAGGCTGGGTTTGTCTGATCAAACGCTCTGTCACACCAACCAAGTACCCTGTCATCCCGACTAAAGCCACTGTCACCCTGATCAAGTACTCTGTCTCCCCAGCCAAAGCCACTGTCATCCCGACCAAAGACTCTGTCATCCCGACCAAACACTCTGTCATCCCGACCGTAGTGGAGGGATCTCATTCAGTGGGCACCGGCCTCGAAAGGTGGCACACCCAAGGAGATCCTTCGGTTCACTGCGTTCTCTCAGGATGACAAAAA
>CAWLBR010000243.1:0-2981 GCA_963855085.1 Gammaproteobacteria bacterium | reverse complement strand
CCTTTGCCGAAGCGGTAGAGAGTGCAGGGTTAGTCTTTATAGGGCCAACGCGTGAGGCCATTGATGTGATGGGCAACAAGGCCGAGTCCAAGCGTCGTATGATTGAGGCTGGCGTGCCCTGTGTGCCGGGTTACGAAGGTCATGATCAAAGCGATGATGTCTTATTGGCAGAGGGCCTCAAGATTGATTTACCCCTTATGGTTAAGGCTGCCGCGGGTGGTGGCGGTCGAGGTATGCGTTTGGTCCATGACCAGGCCGATCTTGCCAATGCCATAAAGTTGGCTCGCGCCGAAGCAGAAGGGGCCTTTGGTTCGGGTGAGCTTATTCTTGAAAAAGCCATCATGAAACCTCGCCATGTGGAAATACAGGTATTTGCTGACACCATGGGCAATACCGTCCATCTGGGCGAACGTGATTGCTCAGTGCAACGTCGTCATCAAAAAGTTGTTGAAGAAGCGCCTTGCCCAGTAATGACCCCAGAATTACGTGAAAAAATGGGCCAGTCGGCTATTGATGCGGCTAAAAGTGTCAATTATCGTGGCGCAGGCACAGTGGAGTTTTTACTCGACGACAGCGGCTTCTTTTACTTTTTAGAAATGAATACCCGTCTTCAGGTAGAGCATCCTGTTACCGAGCTAATCACTGGATTGGACTTGGTTGCGCTTCAAATTACAGTCGCACAGGGTGAACCGCTTGGGTTGAGCCAAGATGATATTAACCTCGAGGGTCACGCCATCGAGGTGCGGCTCTATACCGAGGATCCAAGCCAAGATTTTTTGCCGGCCTCTGGTCCAGTAGATCTTTGGGCACCCGCCTCAGGTGTTGGGGTGCGTGTCGATGGCGGCATATCAACAGGGCAGGCTATTTCACCGTTTTATGACCCTATGGTGGCTAAAGTTATCGGCTATGGGCCAACGCGAGAAGCTGCGCGACTCCGATTGATTGGCGCACTAAAAGAAACCATTCTTTTTGGTACACCTAATAACAAAGACTTTTTGATTCAGTGTCTAGAAAAGCAGTCATTTATTGCTGGCGCAGCAACGACCGCCTTTATTGCTGAGGAATTCTCTGACGCTGAGCTTGAAATACAGCCAGTAAGCTTCGCTGACAGTGCGGTGGCAGCAACACTTGAGCTCTGTTTAGAGAATAAGGGACACTTTCAGAAAAGCCTTCTGGTGAGTAGCCAGCTTCAAAACTGGACCATTGCCAGCGCTATGGTGTCGCGCAAGCAGTACCAGTTTGATGACACTATCCATGATCTGTCAATATCGCCGGTCAATACCAGTATAGATACCTACCAGGTCTCTGACAGCGCAGCCGAACAGACTGCAGTGGTTCAAGTGTTATCAATGCAGGCCAACAGCGCCGTGGTGTTGCTAGATGGGGTCAAATTAGTCGCTCAATTTATGTGGCTTAAGCGTGGCCAAATGCATTGTTCTATTCAGGGTCGCGGAGCCTTTTTTAAAGACCTTATTATTCTTGATGGTGCGGTGGATGAAGCCGTGGGCGGTGGTCGTGTTATCGCCCCCATGCACGGATTGTTACTTGAAGTCTTGGTTAAGCCTGGTGATCAAGTCACTAGAGGGCAAACCTTAGCCGTACTTGAAGCCATGAAAATGCACTATGAGATTCAAGCTGAAATTGATGGCACGGTCTCTGAAGTCACAGCTGTCGGGGGCAAACAGGTTGCCGCAGATGACGTACTCATTGAAATTAACGAAAGCGAAGACGCATAACACACAACATATAAACACAGAGGTTTGGTATGGCATTAAAACTTTGGCATTGCAAAGGTTCACGATCAATTCGTCCGTTGTGGACATTGGAAGAAATGGGCCTTGATTACGAGCTTGAAGTCATGCAATCCCCACCGCGACTTCTGCATCCGGGTTATGTCGAGATTAACCCCATAGGGACCGTGCCGTTTTTTACCGATGATGCTGGTGGCCCCGAGCAGATTGTTCAGATGACCGAATCGGCCGGTATTAGCCAATATCTTGTTGATCGTTATGGCCCCAGTGACTTGGCTGTAGGGGTTAATGAAACTGGCTACGGTGACTATCTCAACTGGATACATCGCAGTGATGCAACCCTGACCTTCCCGCAAACCCTGGTCTTCCGCTACACCATTCTTGAGCCAGAGGCAACACGCCTGCCCAAGGTTGCGAAGGACTACACTCAATGGTTCTACTCGCGTCTGCGCTCTGTGGAATTAGCCACTGCAGATAATGAGTTTCTAGCCGCAAATCGCTTTACTATTGCTGACATTGCGGTAGGCTATGCGCTTAATTTCGCTGAACAGCTGGGTCTGGCCGATGGGTTCAAGCCAAATACCAAAGCCTACTATGAGCGATTAAAGGCGCGTCCTGCTTTTCAAAAAGCCGCTTCGCTGTAACCTCAGCAATATAAAGCAATCACAACATGATGCAAAAGGCAGTCGAACTGTACCATAATGCCTATTTTTGTGAATCCATAGGCCATGGTGAGAAGCCTGCTATTGAAGCATTCTGGAGTCATTTCACGATAACGTAAATAACACGGACTAAAGAGAGACATTCAATGACTAAGCACTCCGTATATCCGAATCTATTCTCGCCACTTGATCTGGGCTTTACGTCAATTAAAAATCGAGTACTAATGGGCTCCATGCACACTGGTCTGGAAGAGGCCGAAAATGGCTTTCCTCGGCTTGCCGAATACTTTGCTGAGCGTGCTAGAGGCGGTGTGGGCATGATGATCACCGGTGGCATCTCGCCGAACGTAGAAGGCGGCTGGGGCGCAAAACTATCAACGCCAGAAGAGGCTGAAGATCACCGCTTAGTGACGAACGCAGTGCATGCTGTAGACCCAGATATTAAGATCTGCATGCAAATCCTGCATGCAGGACCGTTAGCTCACACCTCAGCGTGTGTTGCGCCATCCGCTATCCCCTCGCGAATAGCGCGTATGGTGCCCAACGAATTAGACGAAGAGGGCGTTCA
>CAWLBR010000242.1:0-3011 GCA_963855085.1 Gammaproteobacteria bacterium | reverse complement strand
GCTAGCGGCTGGTGTTACCCAAATTTATGTTGGATCGACCACCACCGAGCGCAGTCAAGAAGCGAGGCTGCGGATGCAAGAGGGTGGCCGGTTCGGGATCAATTTCCTGTCTCAAGAAATTCGGATGGCGGGCTATCTCGGCTGTGTAAGCTCTATTGAAGGCACTCGCGCGAACAGTCTGCTCAACGGGCCACCAGCTCATTTCCAGCCAGAATGGGGTATTCAGGGCTGGGAAGCAGCAGGAACCGGCCCTGGTGTTACTAACAATAGTACGCTTAATGTGGCTCAGGTCGCGACCAGTACAAGCGAATGGAGCACCGGGGACCCCAATATTGTGATGCCCGTCTTTAATGCTGTGCCTAACTCAGACATTGTTCGGGTATGGGGAGGGGCTGGTACTGCTGGCAATGTCTCTGTTATTGCTCAGGGGCTAGTGCCGATGATTACCGTGGACACTAATGCGGGTATTGGTGTCAATGACTTTCTGTTAATAAGTGATTGCGAGCAAGTGGATATCGCCCAAGCTTGCGCAGTGGTCGCCGGCACTGCGCCAGCAACTACCAGCATAATATCCCTAACGACAGGCTGCGCCCCCGGCAATGTCAACGGAGCTCTGATTACATCGATTACTGATGTCGGTGCGCCGGCCGAAGCTATCAGACTTCAAGGCACCATTTTTTATGTTGGCAAACGAGGTGGTTTAGCCGCAAATCCGCCGGCGCTTTTTCGGGCGCAATTAGCCAATGATGGCACCTTAGCACCTGCAGAAGAGCTGATTGAAGGAGTAGAATCGATGCAAATTTTGTACGGCGTTAACACCAATGAGGACGCAAGAAGGACCGCGGACTCTTATTTAACAGCTGACGCAGTCAATCAATGGCAAAATGTTGTCAGTGTAAGGATTACCTTATTAATGCAATCCATTGACGATGGCACTGTTCCTCAGCCCCAAGGCTATAGCTTTAACGGCGTTATTTATGATGGAGCCTCCGGAGGCAGCCTGCCAGCGGATCGGAGAGTACGAAGAATATTTACCACTACTATCAGCCTCCGTAATCGAGCATTAGGGGTTTAAGGAATATAAGTGGCTTTAAGGCTTTTTAGGCTTTTGGCACAGAGTTTAGACCTTGATCACAGAATTGAATTCACAGATAAGTAACTTCTATCCTATGAGAAATATGCGTACACAACCTAGTTTTACTGAGCAGAAGCAGCAAAAAGGTGCCATTTTGGTGTTTTGTCTAATTTTTCTGACGGTTCTGACCATGATGGGCGTGTCCAGCATGGAATCGACGACTTTAGAAGAGCGCATGTCTGGCAACATGCGGGATTATACTATGGCCTTCCAGTCCGCCGAGTCTGCCATAAAAGCAGCTGAAGCCTGGTTGGTGGTGCAAACTAATTTACCTCTCGTTAGTGGAGATGGCTCAACAACCGTGTGGAGTGAAAACTCCATGGACCAGTCTGCTACAGATGGCATGTATTGGTGGCAGCATGCTAATGCTGATGGGGACTGGTGGAACAATAACGGTGTCGCAATTACAGGTGTTGCTGAAGTGTCCACTCAGCCTCGTTATATTATCGAGGAATATCGAACAGTAGACAGTGGTCAGTCAATTTCTATAGGCGGTGGGGAAACTAAAGTGCCAAGAGTCTTTCATCGAGTGACGGCGCGCGGCGTGGGCGTTAACGCAACGACATCGGTTAGTGTTCAAACCACTTTTGTGCAAACGTATGATTAATAGTCAAATCGGAATGCTTGAGTGTAATGGGCCTTGGAGACAGCTATGAGTTTTAGATTACATATTAGATTCTTTTTTACATGGATTTTTTCTGTTTGCTTGCTTGCGGGTTCCACAGTTTTGGAGGCCGCGGAATTGGGCTTGGCATCTCAGCCTCTTTTTCTTGGCAATCAGGTAGACCCAAACATTTTCTTTATGCTGGATGATTCCGGTTCTATGGACTGGGAGATTTTAACAACAGACCATGTCTATTTTCGTGATTATTGGGGCGATACAGCGCTTCGCGGAACTCGCGATGATGGCCTAATTATGGTCTACGCGAATGACGGCTACTGTGATGATCGGCGGCGCAATCTGCACTATGTTTTCGATAGCAATGACAGCAAATACAGCGGCTGTGGCCGGGCTGAGTTAGAAAATAATGGACAGTGGGGCGAGGTAGACTGGCGAATTCGATCTGCGGATATGAACCTTATGTACTACGACCCAGCCACAACATACCGGCCATGGGAGGGATTTCTTGACGCAAATTTTAGCGCTGTGCGCAGCAACCCTCAGGTGGGTACCAACGGTTATCTTGAAGTCCGAAACTTAGGCAGGAATGATTTTCAATACGATGTTTGGATTGATAATTTAGGACGAGACAACATCGTTAACGGGCCCAATACAGTTCAAAATGGCGCAAACGGCGAGGTAGACTTATGGGACAGTCACACCACGTATACGGTCGATAGCTCGCTAACTATCGAGATCGAACATCTAAGGACGACCTTCGCAGGCGTCAACGGTAACAGAGATTGCCGTTTTGGTGACGAAGGTAGCAACCCTCAATACAGCCGCTGTTTCGGTACGACTCGCACGACAGCTACTTTAAATGGTATCGGCACTGACCCTTGGGGCCGAACAGTTAGTGAAGTGAAGCAGAATATCGCCAACTGGTTCCAATACCACCGGCGTCGTTCCTTTGTCGCGAAAGCCGCTATATCGACAGTGGTTTCTGCAAATACGAGTTTTCGCTTTGGTCTTAGTTTGCTCAATCGAGATGACAGGCTATTCGTAGAGGTGCCCGACGCGCTAGTAAGGGATTATTCACTCCATAATAGAGCTCTCCTTGATCAAATGTTTAGCTTTGAGTGGACGCGTAGCGGCACGCCACTGCGTTCCGGACTAGAGAGGGCAGGAAGATATTACTCAAATCAGCTGGCTGGAAGAGCGGCCCCAATAGTTTCAGCTTGCCAGCAGAATTATAGCGTTCTTTTCACAGATGGC
>CAWLBR010000241.1:0-3055 GCA_963855085.1 Gammaproteobacteria bacterium | reverse complement strand
TATCGCGCGCTATTAGCAGCCTGATCGTAGCAGGTTATAATCGTTCTACTCACATTACTACAGAAAAACATTCGTGTGAAAAAGCAATGTAGGGCAATTTTCACCAAAGCGCGACAAAGGAGGAAAGATTCTTTTATAGAGTTTTGTCCCATCAGCCTGTTTGCAGGGCGGGTAGTCTCTCTCGCCGCATTTCGTCAACTCAACGTCAGTGAATAACTGGTTACTGGGTAGTTTGATTAATATAAAAGTATAAAATAGGGTGCCGTGATTATCTGGCCATTTAATTGCAGCACCATAACGAAATTATGTTTGCAATGAGCTAATACAGATAGTCGTCAAAGCATGAAAGGTATTCTGAATACAGTTCACGTTCACGTATTTCGTCCAATCCAAAGTTTTCAGGGGAGTATGTGTGTCTGCCGTACAAGTGCCTCGGGTTCTGCCTCAGATATTGACGCATTCGGTTTTCAGCCTCGCCGCTCAACGGCATCTCAAAGTGTTCGTATAGACTCCCTATGACAGAAATTGGATCTGAACAGAGCGCGCTGAAACGCACATCAAAAACCTGACGCTGATCCAGAGCACCGCGGTCTGACATTCCCGCGCTCGCGATTTGTGAAAAATGTCGAGCTTCGTGTTCGCCGATAGCCAGTGGGTTAATGGTATTACTGAAGCCGCCCTGTAGTTTACATACGAGGCTTGAGAATGAGGAGATCGCCTCAAGGGGTCGACGATGGGCCCAGACTATCAGTGCGTCCGGATACTGTGCGACCAGATATTTCAGATAAGCGAGGTGAGCCGGGGCTTTCAGTACCCAATGCCCAGCGCCGAAATCGACTTGCAGATGCTGGAGAAAATGAGCGTGCCATTGGTAAGATGCGGTCATGTCCTGGGTCAGCGCCCAGCTCCTGTATTTCGGAATATTATACATATACCCAAACTGTTCACTGATAAAATGGGACGCAAGGATGTAAACGCATTCCTGCGGCAGCTTCGCGCCAATGGCGTGGATCGCCCTGAATCCGGGGGACAGCTTTTCAGCTAAGGCCAGCATTCGGTCCACACCCTGAATTCTTCTATCGCTGGTATACGATTTTTTTTTGGGAGGCGGAAATGGCCTGGTAACTTCCCAGCTTGCGGGTGATCGAAAAGAGGGGTCCTGCGCAATCAGTTCATACAGTATGGTAGTGCCGGTTCGTGGCAACCCTGTAATAAATAGTGGTCGTTTTATAATCTGGCGCGTCACTTGGGGCCGGCGGTCGCGAAAATCTATCAGTCGCAGCCGAACGCAGAGATGGTCCAGTAAATTGAAATATGCGGCTATCTGTCCGATTTGTGAGAGTTGTGCCTGATCATTTAACTCAGCTGTGAGTATGTCCAGTCCATCTCTGAATGACGTGTCGCCAAAGTCTTGCAGTCCCGTTTTTTTTTTCGCTTGCTTGATTAGTAGATCTGCATTCAGGTCTGGCTTGTTGTAGCCCGCTGTCCTGAGCTGTTCGCCGATACGGTTTATCAATTTGACATAAACGGGCTGATTAGAATTTGAGCGTTTTGGATTCACATTCAGTGCCTGGCTGGGCAATGGCAATGCCATTGATAATTGAGACCTATTCATCGAAATCGAATGCCGCGATTGGCATCGCAGTGCCCCAATATAGAAATTTGACGCAGATGCTGAAGGGACTCTTAATATGTTGATTCTACATATAGCATCCCTAATATTGACGCGTAAGTCTATGCTAAATTCTGTCCTATTGACTCAGTACGACTACTGACGAACGGGTTATGTGCGGTGAGGGTCTTATTCGTCGCCAGACCATTATGTGGATGCAGAGTAGCGGAGTGCTAAAACTCGTTTATAGCTGCCAAAAGTAATTAGTGCTTATTTATAGATGCGTGACCATCCAGCGACGGAGACTGCGATTCTGCATCGGCCATGACGCTCACAACTGCGGTCCCGACATACCAAACCCAGACCAGCATTAGCACGTGTAAAACATCGTTTTCTGAAAACCAAAAGCCTTTAGACCAAAGAATCTGCGTATAACCGAGTAGTAGGTAGCCGAAATAAAGGGCATTAGTGACGAACATAATGATCCATGCTCGCAGTAAAATGTTGTCTTTATTAGACTTGTTATTGATATAGCGCCAGCCGTTAATAAGGAAACAGACAAGGAATGCAGGAGTGGAGAACAACACCAACATTTCAAAAGAAATCATAAATCTGTTTGGCAAGAATGCGCCGGCGGCTACGACACAGCAGTAAATGACTGTATTGACGAGGGCATAGGTAAGCAACAGGCGTCGCATTAGACCTCTTGTGCAGGCGTAAGCAACACCTGCCAGCATGGCATTCACGCTTCCGACTTGCATCGCTAGATAGGCGATCTCCCACCAGCTGGTCCATGTACAAAATTCTCGTTCAGTACATTTTAGTTCGAAGCCAAATGCCTGATAACTGGTGCCGGCCGATATCGCAGCAATGCCCCCCAGCGTCATAGCGATAGACCACCAGCGGCTGGATTTCTGTTCGTTATCTAGTTGCCAGAATCGCCACCCCACCCACAACCACATTAGTCCCAAGAAGTAGATCAAGAGTGTTGAGGTAGGTTGAGTGAGTGTGACGCCACTTGAAAAGAGTTCGACACATGGCATGCTCTCACACCATTGCGTTGGCGTGGTCTTTGGCTGCCAAAGCAGAGAGTCGATCCTGTCACATCCGGTTAAAATGAGCGGACTCAGGGCAGTGAGCGCCAACCTGGTCATGCCATACCCTTAAATTTCGCCGCATAGCAAAGTGTTGGCGATGGTGTATAGCCCTCAAAAATTATAGTGGAAGCAATGTGAGTCCTACGGCCAATCCACAATAATGCGTGTGCAGTAAGTAGCATGTCAGTTCGCTGACTGAATCCATATTGGCGAGGACCACGCCCGCTCCCGGATGGTCGCAGGAACGTGGGAAGGCGGCGTTTGGCCCAATCGCAAGGCGTCGTAGGTCGACCAGCGGCAGGTGGGGTTTTGGAGGGCGCGCACGTAGTAAAAAGCATTCTGGTCA
>CAWLBR010000240.1:0-3074 GCA_963855085.1 Gammaproteobacteria bacterium | reverse complement strand
TCTGACCTTCAAATATGACTGCAGTATGCGCAGGAAAGCGTGCTGCGGTGCGTTCCACTCTGGCTGCGAGGCAATCTCTAGTGGTCAATGGCCTAGCTTTTGTCTCTTTAGTAACCTGTAGCAGAGTAGGTACCTCTGCCAGTGTTGAGAGGACATCTTTTAAGCTCATGGTGTTGCTCTCTATAATTAGACGTTAGGGCGAAACCATAGCGGATATAAGCTAGGGCCATAAGATAGTACCAATTTTAACTTTATAGGAAAGGGTTTTCTTGGCTCCAGGTCTGAGCGGGTTAGGCGTTGTGGCGCCCAATTGCGCCTAGTGCAGTCTGCCCAAGAATTTAATCGATAAGAGTAATAGCGGAATTTATATCTACGGTCATAGGCGAAACACGCCAAAAAGTGCCGCGTGGTCAGACAGTTCGCGCCAGTGATCGGTACTGAGACGTTTGCAAGCGGTTGGTTTTAATCCGCGGTAGTAAATGCGGTCCACTGGCAGAAGCGGTGCCCAAACGGGAAAGGTCAAGGCGTGGCGGCCATGCAGTTTTACGAACAGTTCCTCTAGGTCCAGCTCAGTATGTAGCTGGCGTCCCGCGCGGCGCCGCCAGTCGTTGAAATCCCCGGCGATGATCAATGGCTCATTATCGGGAACATGGCTTTTTATTCTGTCGGTGAGAGCTTGCAGCTGCTCGCGGCGTTCCTGTTCAAGCAGTCCCAGGTGGACACAAAGCGTATGCAGGCGACTTTTTTTTTGTGGTAGTTCAATCACACCGTGTAAAATGCTGCGACTGGAGCCTCGGAAAACTGAAATATCGATATTCTCCCAGCTGACGAAAGGATGCTTGCTCAAAATAGCATTACCATGATCTCCTTTACGGTAGATCGCGTTGCGTCCATAAGCGAAGTGAGGCCAGGCCTCCTCTGCCAGGTACTCAAAATGCGGCTGATCTGGGTAAGAGAAGCGCCTGCGTTTGGCGTTACTTTTGATCGCTGTGCCATGAATTTCTTGCAGGAAGACAATGTCTGCCCCGGTCTCAGCGATACGGTCGCGCATAGCCTTCAACACAAACCGACGATTGCCACTGCAATAGCCCTTGTGGATGTTGTAGGTCAATACATTGATGTCGTCACTCACAGGTATACCCGCCATAAAGCCACAGAAAATTATTGTTCGTTAGCAGAGCTTTCAGGTGGCTGCCATAGCAAAAAAACGGCGAGTTCTCGCTGTTCGGACTCGGTCAGAGGAAATAAAGGCATGGGCGATGGCGGAGCCGCCAGCACGTCGATCACTGCCGCATAACCGAGACGCTCTCTCAGATTCTCTAATCCTTTCGGGTTTTCGCCCTCTTCATGACAACTTCGACACTGGTAGCGTTGATAGAGTTCATTGCCTTGATCGGCCATAGTCACCATATTGGCTGTCTCAAGCCATTCGGGCGGTTGGGCGTCGAGGCGATTCACCGTGGGTAGTTCAAAGGCGGCAGCATTATTGTTATCGGTTGCGCTGTAGCGAACTCGATAGATTGCTCCGGCGTAATCATCGGAGATATAAATTGCGCCGTCAGGTCCCTGAGCGACATCAACCGGACGGCCACTGATTGTTCCGTCTCGGTTGAAACCGGTCAGAAAATCGCGTTCTTCGATACCGTCAGTTCCCCAATGCAGTGACACCACCTTATAACCGTCAGGGGAGCTGCGATTCCATGAGCCGTGTAATGCCACCAGCGCAGCACGCTCATACGGCGGAGGGAGAGTGTTTGGGTCAAGGAATGTCATGCCCAAGGGTGCATTATGGGCGCGAAAATTGTGCGCGGGGGCGGTTGGATCGCGGTCCTTCGCAAGCGGATCATCGCCCATGTCTGGGTCGGCAATATTGTCACCGTAAAAGTAGGGCCAGCCATAAAAATTGCCCGCTTCTATCTGGTTTAATTCACAGGGGGGCAGGTCATCGCCCAACAGATCGCGTCCGTTCTCAGTAGCATAGAGCGCGCCATTCCAGGGTGCCCAGTCAAAGCCAACACTATTGCGCAGCCCTGTCGCAATGATTTCAGGCTGGCTGCCATCAAGTTGAAAGCGCATTAGGGTTGCCCGCCTAGAATCCTCTTCCTCGCAGATATTGCAAGTGGACCCTTGCGCCAAATACAGCTTTTGATCCTGGCCTATGCGAATAGTTTTGCTCCAATGGTTGCCGTTATCAGTCAAACCTTTCACCACCGTCTCTAGGGCACCGTCGACAGTTCCAGTGTCACTGTCAAAACGTATGCGGCTTACGCGGTTTGACTCGGCGATATACAGCCATCCACCGCTGATATCCATTCCCAGTGGTCGTTCTAATCCCTCGATCAGTGTTGCCCGAGCATCGGGTTTACCGTCCCCATCTGCGTCACGCCCCAACAGCAGTATGTCGCCGGAATGTGGCCTACTGACGAGTAGGTCTCCCGATGGTGTGAAAAGCAAAAAGCGCGCGCGAGGCAGGTTTGCATCGTAAAGCTCCAGAGTGAAGCCGTCGGGAACGTTATATTGCTGGCGTACGATATCACTATTGGCCGCAGGACCGGCTATGCCCATCATGCTATTGAAAAGCATGCGTAGGGTGGAGCTATCTGTGGTGCCGCTGGCCAGTAAGAAGGCCGGTATACTAACGAGCAACAGCAGCAGCAGACCCAAGCTGATTAACAATTTGCGCATAGGATAATCCTGTTCCGTGATCTAGACGTGCTGAGCTGAAAGACAATATACGAATATAGCACAGGATGCGCTACGAAGATTACTCAGAGCAGATCAGGGCCGCTGATTCACAGCGTCATTCGAAGTACATCGGCATGACCTGCGCTCTTTGAGCTGCAGAGTCTAGAAACTCAAGGTTCTGGGATGCCTTAGTCGCTCTGCGCAGCTCTTTGGCGGCATAATGCTCACAGATGTGACTTGACCTGCTGCGGTTGTGTACACAATATGGGCCCTTGGCATCGATGTTCGCTTGGAGTGAGCAGCTCACAGTTTAAATCCTTGCGTTAAACACACTATGCACCATCAATTTAAGGCTTATTTTTATGCACAGACTCATAAAGATTGTTCTA
>CAWLBR010000239.1:0-3077 GCA_963855085.1 Gammaproteobacteria bacterium | reverse complement strand
TAAGGCAGTGAGCATGTTGGTCGATGGCACTGATGCGAGTGTTATTAAAGGGTCCTTGGAAAGGGAAAAGGGCATGACGAAAATGCGCCATGACCAAGGCGCCAAAATATTTTCCGCATGGGGCGAAATCGCTCCGGCGATGGGCATGATTGGCACCTTGATCGGGTTGGTGCAGATGTTGGGTAATATGTCTGACCCTAAGGCAATTGGTCCAGCCATGGCCGTAGCTCTCTTGACCACCATGTATGGTGCCATTTTAGCCAATGTATTCTGCTTGCCCATTGCTATGAAGTTAGGAAACCAGGCAGACATTGAAGAGGCGAGCAATGAAATGATTATCGAGGGCATCTTGTTCATTCAAGATGGCGGCAATCCGCGCGTTCTCGGTGATGTCCTTGCTGCATTTTTGAGTCCCAAGGCGCGCACGAAACTTGCGCCGGCCGCGTAGCAGGAAAGCTGACTCATGGCAGAAGAAGAAACACTGGAGCCGGTTGATGCTGAACTCGATCCTGAGTTAGATCCAGAGCTCGACCCGGAGGCGGAGCCCGAGGAGCCGAAAAAAGCCGGTCCCTCACCGCCACCACCCTGCCCAGCCTGCCCAAGTGGCGGGGCCCCCGCGTGGATGGCGACCTTTGCCGATATGGCCACACTACTGATGGCCTTCTTCGTGCTACTGCTGTCTTTTGCGGAAATGAATGTGCCCAAGTATAAGCAGATTGCCGGCTCAATGAAGGCCGCCTTTGGCGTGAAAAGAGTGGTGCCGATTATCTCAATCCCTACAGCCCGCAGCCTAGTTAAAGAAGAATTTACGCCGGCAGTTGCGGCGCCAACAGTTATTGATCGCAAGCGACAGCGCTCGGATGAGATCACCAAAAAATATGTGGTCGCTAAGACCGAAGAGAAAAAAGCCGATTTCGAAACCGAACAAAACTTCCGTAAACTCGAAGAGATTCTCGCTGAAGAGATCGAACAGGGTCAGGTCACGGTCCGTCTTGAAGATGATCGAGTGATCGTCGAGCTGCAGTCCAAGGATAGCAGTGGCGGAGAAGGTGAAGCAGACAAGGGCAATGGCAGCGGCGGACCTATTAGCCAAGAGACGTTAGATATTGCCGCTAAGGTAATAGAAGCGCAGACGGATTCGTCTACTGAGATCGAGGTGCGCAAACAGCAGCTGGCCTCCGGGACAGACAGCAGCGCTTCCACTAAAGACAGCAACCAGCAGTCGCAGTTAGGAGCGGGAGTCGACGGCAGCAATCAAAATATTGAAGACCGACTACAAAAAATACGCGCCGACCTTGCCGCCGAGATTCAAATGGGACTGGCGGAAGTTGAGCGGGTAGGTGACAGGATTATTGTGCGTCTGGCGAGCCAGGGTTCGTTTGTTTCAGGCAGCGCCGACTTGCAGTCTGGCTTTATCGGCCTGCTCCGACAGGTGGGTGCATCACTGGCAGCCACTGATGGTAAGGTCAGTGTCGAGGGCCATACAGACAATGTACCGGTTGCATTCAGCGAGCGCTTTAACTCAAATTGGGATCTGTCTGCGGCGCGCTCAGCGTCTGTGGCAGATTTCTTTATTAACAATTCTGGTTTTGAACAGGGCAATATGTTGGTGACAGGCTTCGCCGATACCAAGCCTATTGCGACCAATAATACGGCGGCGGGCAGAGCTCGAAACCGTCGTATAGAGGTGATTGTCGATGGCTCATAACGCTAAGTGGGGGACGATCTAGTGGCTGATAACGAAGAGCTAGAAACGACGGATATCCCGGGCGAGCCTGACAAAGAGGAGGCGCCCCTACCGGTCGTAGCGCCCGTTCCTGAAGAAGAGCTGCTTGAAGAGATAGAGGAGGAAGAGGAAGAGCCCCAACCCCCGCAAAAATGCCCACCCTGTGCCGGCGGTGGGGCACCTGCATGGATGGCGACCTTTGCCGATATGGCCACACTACTGATGGCCTTTTTTGTGTTATTGCTATCCTTCGCCGAAATGAATGTACCCAAGTATAAAGAGGTCAGCGGGTCGATGAAAAATGCGTTCGGTGTGCAACGACTGGTCCCAGTGGTCGAACCGCCTAAAGCGAAAAGCATTATTGCCAAGCAATACAAGACAGCTAAGGTTGATCCGACGCTTATGAATGTGATCCAGGAGCAGACGACTGACGAGGAACAGCCCATAGACCCTGAGCTGAAAACCGATCTTAAGACCGCGGACTCCCAAACCAATGCCGATGTTGAGGTCTTGCAAAAAGCGTTGGCTAAAGAGATTGCCGAAGGCAAAGTCTCCGTTAGTATTGAAGACAGTAAACTCGTCGTCAAAGTGGCATCAGAGAGTCAGGGTGGCGCTGATGGAGAGTCTAACAAAGCCAATTCAGGCGCCAGGGTTGCACAGAATGATTTAGAGGTTTACGCCAAAGTGGCTGCAGCTCAGGCTCAGGTAGCCTCGCCAATTGCGGTTGAGCAGGCTTCACCAGACAATATAGGCGATAGCCTATCGTCCACAAGTGAGGCGGAACGGGAGAAAGCGATAGCGGATCAGTATGAGAAGATTCGCATGAACCTCTCCAGTGAAATCAGCGAGGGGCTTGCCGAAGTCGAGCGTGATGGCGACAAAATCATTGTGCGCCTTGCGGAGAAGGGATCATTTCGCAGCGGCTTTGCCAATCTGCAGCCCAGCTTTAAGCCACTACTTAACAAAGTTGGTCAGTCAATCAAAGATAGTACTGGTATGATCACGATTGAGGGACACACTGACAATGTGCCGATGGCCTTTAGCGAACGGTTTCGTTCAAATTGGGATTTGTCAGCGGCGCGCTCAGCCGCTGTAGCCGACTATCTTCTCGATAACACGGCAGTGGCAGACGGGCGAGTTACGGTGACAGGATACGCGGATACCAAACCTCTAACGTCGAATGATAACCCCCAGGGGCGGGCAAAGAACCGCCGTATTGAGGTGATTATCAATAGTGGTTCATAGGCCGGGGTCTTTTTTCTCAGACAGTAATCCTAAAATGGCCTTGGCATGTTCCTCAGGTATATTAAAGCGCGCCCTGATGGTTTCAATATGCTGTTTCTCGTCACTA
>CAWLBR010000238.1:0-3093 GCA_963855085.1 Gammaproteobacteria bacterium | reverse complement strand
CCCCCAGGGTCATGGCGATAGACCACCAGCGCCTGGATTTCTGTTCGTTATCCCGTTGCCAGAATCGCCACCCCACCCACAACCACATTAGTCCTAAGAAGTAGATCAAGAGTGTCGAGGTAGGTTGAGTGAGTGTGACGCCACTTGAAAAGAGTTCGACGCACGGCATGCTCTCACACCATTGCGTTGGCGTGGTCTTTGGCTGCCACAGCAGCGAGTCGATCCGGTCACATCCGGTTAAAATGAGCGTACTGAGGGCAGTGAGCGTCAACCTGGTCATGCCATCCCCTTAAATTTCGCCGCGCAGCAAAACGTTTGCGATGGTGTACAGCCCCCAAAAATTATAGTGGAAGCAATGTGAGCGCGACGGCCAATCCAAGATAATACGGGTGCAGTAAGTAGCATGTCAGTTCGCTGACTGAATCCATATTGGCGAGGACCACGCCCGCTCCCGGATGGTCGCAGGAACGTGGGAAGGCGGCGTTTGGCCCAATCGCAGGGCGTCGTAGGTCGACCAGCGGCAGGTGGGGTTTTGGAGGGCGCGCACGTAGTAAAAAGCATTCTGGTCAGAGTGATAGTCAGGGTCCTTCCAGGCTACAGCCATCTGAGCGGCACCGGTATTACCCAGACCTTCACAATTAGCGATGTTTACAGAGGCGCCGTTGTCGGGGCAGCGCAGGGTGGAGGCGTCTATTCTTAGCCCATCGGAACAGCTGATGTCGCGCACGCTTTCATGAGTAACACCCTCAGCGTCTATCCATCCCTTGACCATCTGGAGACGTTGCAGTGGCGCACTCATCAAGTCTGCTGCCGCCCAGACGAAGAATGTGGGGCTATCCGTTTGCTCTGTGCCTGGTGTCAAAACGCCACCCATGGGCACCCCTCCGTCGACCGCTAGAGCGATGGCATCAGGCTGGTCGGTAATATCCTCGTCGAAGCCCCAGCCGGCAAAAAACCGTAACGTTATGCGGGGCCCTGAAGTTGCATAGACCTCGCGGTGTTGCATGCCTTTAAAAATCGCATCCCGCGTATTCTCTTCTGCCCATACTCCCGTGAGTCCACCGGAGGTGTGGAACTGCAGAATGGATTCGTAGGGTTTGCGGCCGGGCCATTCAGTGATGCGGCGAGTAGCCGGTGAGGAAGCCGCTGCGACTTTGCCGACAAAATCCCACTCTTCCACATCACCGGGGCTGGAATTGTGGGTATCGGTGGAGCCAATCAGGCCGAAGGCAAAGGGGTTAAATCCCATATCAGTCTGCATTTGAAGGCCGATTTTTAACCCCTGACGGGCGAAACTGGTGGTGAAGGCACATCCGCTTTCCTGACCAAGTTGACAGGGTTCTAATATTTGACCGAAGCCACACTCCTCGTCCGTGGCCCCAACACCCAGCGCACACTCTGAAGAGCCCTTGACCTGATAGATCTCGGCGAGCGGTTCGCGTCGCTGTCGCAGTAGCCAACCTTCCTCGTCGTAGGTTTCGCCGTCCCAAGTATTCTCACTGTAGAACAGGCCCCACCCCTTATTCATGTTGTGTGGAATGGTGAGAAAATCGCACTCGCCGCTACAGTCGTCTTCTAGGACCTTCCATAATGCTATGGCGTTGCCAACATCAAAGTAGGACGTGGCGTGCTCCGGGAGCCCAGTGCCATTAAAGATGACGTTACGATGGTGCTTGCCTGAGTCAGGAAGGGGTGGCGAGTACTCGTAGGCTGAAAATACCGTGAGCGTGCCGGGCTGGTTGTATTTGTCCGCTAAACGCTTGTATTGCGACCAGTCACTATTGCTGTCGCGGTAACAGCGCTCAAGGTCTGTTTCATCTAGAGTGCATATCGGAAAATTAGCCTGGGTTGGATGACTGCGGACACTGTTGCGGTAGACTCCCGCCGCCTTATTGCTAGCGGGTGTTTCTGCCGGTTCGTTAGCAACTGCCTTCAACAAGAGGAATGTCACGACATTGGGCGTTTCCATTAGCCAGCAGTTCAGGTTTTCCTTTAGCGATAGATTAGTATCATCGCAACGCGTCCTTAAACCAAAACTCTCTGCATGATCTGTGATGGCCACAAAGTCCAGCGGCCGCGATAGCTGCATAAGTTCGCCCCCAGCACTGCGCAGGCTCTCGCCCTGCGCAAACCGGTAAGCATCTTCAATGGTCAGGGTTGTCCCAAACAATACAGCATCAAAGCTTTCCACAGTATGGACATGCAGGTCGCCCCAGTAGACATTCTTGAGAGCGTTGTAAGATTGATTAACGTGGGGTTGCGGCGCCGGAACGATAACACGACTGTCATCTTGCAGAGCGTAATCTGCCGGCGCAGTGGAAACCGAGGTGGCGCGATAAAGCGCATAAACTTCATCCCCGCCGGCTAACCACAGCGCACAGGTTGACAGTATAATCACAACCAGCACGCCTAATAAGGTCTTCTTCAACATGGCTTTACCCATTTCTTATGGTTGTTTTAAGTGTACATTTTCTAAAACGCTAATAGTAGATAGTGTGTTGAACTATGGTTGAAAAATTAACATGATATACGCCAAAAATAACAGGATATGTACCGCCCCTTGTAGAATATTGGTTCGCGCGCTGCTGAACGTCATCATGCTGACCATCAGAGTCACGACGAGTAAAACAGTTTGCGAATCAGGCAGACCTAAAATGATATGCTGATTGGTTATGAGGCTAATGATGAGGACTGCAGGAATTGTGAGACTGATTGTTGCAAGCACTGAGCCTAGCAGTATATTGACAGCCCGCTGTAAATTATTCTGCATTGCTGCACGAATGCCACTCATCGCTTCAGGTGCCAGTATGAGTGATGCAACAAAGAAACCGCCCAGCGCTATGGGCGCACCTAAAACTTCAATACTATAGTCCACGGGCCGAGCGATTTTCTCTGCGAGCAGAATGACCGACAGAAGATATCCCATCAACAACAATATATGGCCGCTCATCGAATAAATCATTGGAGAACGCAGAGTGGTCTCACCTGCAACTTGTTGAGAACTCTCTAATCCCATTACAAAATAACTCTGATGGCGTCTGGTCTGGATCAGCAGGAAAGCCAGATAAAGACCTAGTGACATCAGAACCAGAA
>CAWLBR010000237.1:0-3135 GCA_963855085.1 Gammaproteobacteria bacterium | reverse complement strand
AAGACTAACATCCCTATTATTAGAGGTTTCAGAAGAAACTACGCAAAGTACACTTTGTACATCCGGCGCGCTCATCGCAGGTCCACATTCATAAAGAAATAGCCCTGACTGCGTCGTGAGGATTTTGTGACGCCAGCAGCCTCAACGCGGTTCGCAAACTGTTTGCGGCCCAGCTGACCGCGCAGACCAGTGGAGGCAAACCAGTTGCGATAATCTTCATACATCACCTGTACGGATACGCTGCCATGGGGGGCCTCATACACGCGCTCTGCGAGATACTGCATGATGTGATTGTTGTCTGATCGCCATGTATCTTTTGCAGCAGTACAGATTGGAGGTTCAGTGAAGTTGCCGTTTCGATCAATAAGCCGTCCGAGCGCGTCGAGTGCGCGTGATGTAATCGCATCCAGCTCCCCCGTTAATTTGTCGATAAGGAGGGGGTCTGCCGTAGCTCCTAGAAACTGCCGTTGTAATGGAATGATGCTGACACGGCGGAACAACCCATCAGAATAGTCACTTATACGCGGCAGGTGGTTTGTCAGGATGATGTGTTTGGCAAATGGTTCAATCTCGCGCACGTCATCAAACTTACGCTCCACTGACATCATTTCGCCGGATACGATGGCTTTGAGTAGCCCATCCTGCAGCTCGTCTTTCTGATTAAGCTCGGTAACAAGATTGAGCAGCTTTCCCTCGAGATTGGAGCGTTGAAACACACTGCCCATTTGGGCGGGTTGAATGGATGCAGTATTGGCACGGCCAACCATAGCTTTTGCGACGGCACCCAAAACGCTTTTGCCATTCGCGCCGGGTCCACAGAGTATAAAACAGCGTTCATACCGGGTATGGGTTGCCAAACAGTAACCCAACATCTCCCATATCAATTCTGTAAGAGCCTCGCGGTCGGTAAGAGGCCTGCCATCTGCGTCGCACAGTATGTCACGTAAAAACTTGTCAAACTGTACTGGACGCGCGCCAGTATAGGACGCTGGAAGACATATCCTGCGGCGCAGCTCACGATTAGCATCAATTTTGTTCCACGCCCCCGAATTATAAGCTCGGTATCCATCCGCCATAACCACAATGCTGGGGTCGCCCTGCTCGAAGTCAACATTGGGTATCCAGTGATAGGTTTTAAAGACTTCGAGCATCCCCGAAAGGCGGCTCCGCATAACCCTGTCAACTCTTTCAGCTTGTAAAGTGGTCGCTGCAGCTTTTAGTTCGTCATCTGAAAGACGGCGCCAAATCAAGCCATCAAAATGCCATATGCCGGAGTTGGATTTGAGTAAGTTTTCGGTTCCAAACTGATCTTCGAGCATTTTAGCGAGGTCTAAATCCGACAGGTTGTTAACATTGGTCTTCATAATGCCGCCTCCCCAGACTTAGCTCTAGCTGAAGAAAAGCGCGCAAAACTATACCGCGTAAGTTCGCCGTGTGCATGGCTGATCAGAGCTGGAAACTTATGTGGTGGCTCCCACAAGACAGCGGCTGCTGTGGGATTGTATTCTCGCCCCTCGATTGGGTCAGCACAGCTAATGCGTTCACCGAGTTTTATCTGATCAAGAATATCACCAACGGTGGCTGTCACCCCTGATGAGAGTTGCAAAACATCGTCATCAAGCAGCTGCCGCCCTTCAATGCGGTTTAAGACTATCGCTTCCGCGGCGGCGTAGGACCCACCATGACTTGCTTGCCGATCCTCAATCGATTTCCGTAAATATATCGAACGCTGTTTGGCAGCATCAGGTTGAGACTGCTGCCGATCTATGTCGCGTGCGCGGCTCCACTGCGCGCCGAACGGCGCTTTAGGGCATGGCATCTCTACGCCTTGGTGAACGGCTCCATACTGATGTTCGCGTACAATGCCTTCGCCTAATACTGGTGGCGCTGTGAATATTAAACGCTCAGGGCTACCGACTGTAATGTCGACGATGGAGCGATCCAGCAAATGCCCTGACTTGCTGATCATGTGATATCCCAGACCGTGTAGCCAGCTGCGGCTGTGGAGTGCTTTGAGGGCCTGTGGGATATCGATGGCTCGCTTCAGGCGAACAAACATGTGAAAGCCGCTGACATTAGGTGCTGGATCGCCAACTATATGCACACCCGCAGATGAAGAGGGCCGTACCACAAAGTCTCCGTTATCCAGCTCTGGCCATAGGTACAGCAGGGCATTCATGATGCCACCAAGGCACTCTATTTTAGATAAAACGGCTTCTGAAAGCCCTTTTGTGTCGTAATCCAGTAGTAGCCAACCCTCACCCTGCCCAAAACTAAAGTCGTCTTTGGTACGGGAGAGAATTGGTATCGACCTCTTGGCCAATGCCTGCTGTGCTTGTCGTGTTGCAACTGGCGCAGCAATGAAAATACCGGCGCCTCTGGGTTGGCCAAGACAAAACGCGTCTTGCGGTGTGAGGCTTTGCGCCAGCGTTGCGAGTTCTTGAGCGGAGCTTGCATTTTGGACTGTGACATAGCCTTTACTAAACAAGCCATTTGCCTGTTTTTGTAGCTGGCCGTCATCGTCCAAAAAGAAACGTTTGCCCATCCATCGGTGATTTCTCAAAACTGAGATATATGCGGAGTTATTTTGCTCGCCGCTTGAAGTATTGTCTTGCATTTTAAGACCTCATCATTGAGGCGCAGTGACCAATCTGATACAATGAATGGGTAACCTACCAAGCTACATCCTATCCAAGCCCACGGTCATAGCGCCGTGGGTTAATTATTTACGCAGATCAGTTGCGCTTGATGGCAATCGCTCCAGCACAGCCCGCTTAGATGGCTCTGAGAGCAATCTTAGGCTTGCACTGAGTTTGATTAGCTTGTCTCGGGACACAACATAGCTGACGCTGCGCCAAACACCTTGATGCAAGGGTTCTGCAGAGCGGTGCTGGATTATCCACTGCTCTGCATAGTCAACGACTTTGTTCTCGTATTTTCCGTCCATTTTAGCCTCAAGTTCTTGCCTGAAGCCGGTGAATATGCTATCAATCAATTGGTTAATTTTATTGAAATCTCGTCTAGCTCTCAGGGGCTTGGCGGGATTTTTCATGATGCGGGTTTGCTCAGGTGAGCTTCGATTTGGGGTAGGTTCCATAAGACCTTGCCACCGAGCTTGCGGCCCTTTGGGATCAC
>CAWLBR010000236.1:0-3144 GCA_963855085.1 Gammaproteobacteria bacterium | reverse complement strand
CTAAACCACTTAACTCTACCTGTATCTGCCATGCTTTATGTCTCTCCATTTTGTACTTTCCCATTCCGTTGTAAAAAGACAAGATGTTACAAGCTGCGCCCACTGTAAATAGTTGAATATCCCTGTCAAGACCGCTCATCGTTTAGCAGAATCAGCAATCTGATGTAAGATGAAAGACGTACCCTATATGTAAACTAATTGGCAAAAATTGTATGAGTGAAGATAAAAATCCCCCTTCGTGGCAACAAGACAGTAATACTGTGGTCGAAACAGAAAGGCCGAAGCTAAAGAAGCCATCAATGTTCAAAGTAGTGTTATTAAACGACGATTACACACCGATGGAATTTGTTGTCGAATTATTGGAAAAGTTTTTCTCAAAGACGCGCGAAAACGCTACGCGCATCATGTTAGCTATTCATACCGACGGAAAGGGCGTCTGTGGCATCTATACTAAAGATGTGGCAGAGACGAAAGCGGGCACAGTAAATCAGTATTCGAGGGACCACCAGCACCCGCTTTTATGTGAAGTAGAACCCTGTAACGATGAAGAAGAGTAAAGACTATGCTAAGTAGAGAACTGGAAGTTACCCTCAATCTGGCGTTCAAAAGTGCCAGAGACAAGCGTCATGAATTTATGACAGTCGAACATCTGTTACTCGCACTGCTGGATGATGCCTCGGCATCAAATGTGCTTAAAGCCTGTGGCGCGGATATCAGCGTGCTGCGGCAAGACCTCATAGAGTTTGTCGACTCAACCACACCGATCATCTCAGATATTCAGCTGGAGCAAGAAACCCAGCCCACTCACGGTTTTCAGCGAGTACTGCAGCGTGCAGTATTCCAGGTAAACTCAGCCAATCACAGCGAGGTGGTGGGGGCCAATGTTATCGTCGCGATCTTTAGTGAACAGGAAAGTCAGGCGGTGTACTTTTTGCGTCTGCAAAATATTGCTCGTATTGATGTGGTCAACTACATCTCTCACGGCATCTCTAAATATGTAGATCAACCTGAGAACAGCAGTGAGAACTCCACCAGCAGCACAGAGTCTGCCAGCGCCTCGGATTCTCAGGAAGAGAGCCTACTCAGTCAATTTGCGACCAACCTTAACGAACAGGCGGCCCTTGGCAACATTGACCCCCTGATCGGACGTGCCGCAGAAGTCGAGCGTGTCAGCCAGATATTGGTTAGACGCCGCAAAAACAACCCGCTGTTAGTGGGTGAGTCTGGTGTAGGTAAAACCGCCATCGCCGAAGGTCTGGCAAAACTTATTATCGAAGACGCAGTGCCCGAGCCGTTAAAAGGCAGTGTCGTCTACTCATTAGATATGGGCGGCCTGCTGGCCGGCACCAAGTACCGTGGTGACTTTGAAAAGCGCCTCAAGGGTATTATTGCTGAGCTGGGTGAGCGCGATGGTTCAATCCTGTTTATCGATGAGATCCACACCATTATTGGTGCAGGAGCCGCATCCGGTGGCGTGATGGATGCCTCCAACCTGCTTAAGCCACTGCTCTCGTCAGGCAAATTGCGCTGCTTTGGCTCGACCACTTATCAAGAGTACCGCGGTATTTTTGAGAAGGATCAGGCCCTGTCGCGACGCTTCCAAAAGATTGATGTGGAAGAGCCCTCAGTTGAGGAGACCTATCAGATTCTCAAAGGCCTCAAGTCACGCTTTGAAGAGCACCATGATCTGAAGTTCAGCAACCCAGCATTAAAAGTGGCTGCGGAACTGGCCGCCAAACATATCAATGATCGCTTTTTACCTGATAAGGCTATCGATGTAATCGATGAAGCCGGCGCCTATCAGCGTCTGCAGCCCGCCAGCAAGCGCAAGAAGATCGTCGGTGTCAGTGATATCGAAATGGTGATCTCTAAAATCGCTCGCATTCCGGCCAAGAGTGTTTCCAGCTCCGATAAAGAGCAGCTCAAAGGTCTGTCTGAAAAGTTGAAAATGGTTGTATTTGGTCAGGATCCAGCGATCGATGTATTGACTACCTCGATCAAAATGGCGCGGGCTGGTTTGCGCGAAGGCACTAAACCTATTGGTAGCTTCCTCTTTGCCGGTCCCACTGGCGTAGGTAAAACTGAAGTCAGCCGTCAGTTGGCGAATATCCTTGGCGTCAATCTGATGCGCTTTGATATGTCCGAGTATATGGAGCGACACACTGTGTCACGACTTATCGGCGCGCCTCCAGGCTATGTTGGTTATGATCAGGGTGGATTGCTCACCGATGCGGTTAACAAGCATCCCCATTCAATAGTGCTGTTGGACGAAGTGGAAAAAGCCCACCCAGATGTCTTTAACCTGTTACTGCAGGTTATGGATCACGGTACGCTCACCGACAACAATGGTCGCAAAGCGGATTTCCGTAATGTTATTCTGATTATGACCACCAATGCCGGTGCTGAGTTAATGAGCCGTTCTTCAATGGGCTTTGCACAGCAGGATCACCGCACCGACGGTATGGAAGCAATCAAGAAAATGTTTACCCCAGAGTTCCGCAACCGTCTCGACAGCATTGTGCAGTTCGCTGAGCTGTCCATGGATGTGATTACCACGGTAGTAGACAAGTTCTTGGTGCAGCTGCAGTCACAATTGGACAGCAAGAAAGTCTTCCTGGATATAGATGACGATTCACGAGAATGGTTAGCTGTAAATGGTTATGACGCCAAGATGGGCGCACGACCAATGGATCGATTGCTGCAAGAGAAGATTAAAAAGCCACTGGCCGAAGCCGTATTGTTTGGCAGCCTATCTGAGAAGGGCGGTACCGCGTTTGTGCGGGTCGAAGATGGCGAGTTGGTTGTGCACACCGAGGATGAGCTCGCTACCAGCGAGTAAATCACGGCGAGTAAATAGCAGCCAGCAAAAAACCGTCCTATGGATTCCATGGGACGGTTTTTTTATTTACAAGAAATTGTGAGGAGTTGGAGCTTATCGCTCTCTAAAGGTAATACGGCCTTTAGTTAGGTCATAGGGAGTCATCTCAACCTTAACCTTGTCACCCGTAAGAATACGGATGTAGTGCTTGCGCATCTTTCCAGAGATATGGGCAATGATAACGTGATCATTTTCCAACTTAACTCGGAAAGTCGTGTTCGGCAAAGTGTCGATGACTTCGCCTTCAAATTCAATGTGGTCTTCTT
>CAWLBR010000235.1:0-3153 GCA_963855085.1 Gammaproteobacteria bacterium | reverse complement strand
ATCGAAACACTCAAGAGAGTTGGCGCAACGCCATCAGGACCTGGGTCAGCAGTATTATTGTCAGAAACCGTGTTTCCACCGCCACCGCAAGCTGCAAGAATTAAAGAAAGAGACAGCGCGAAGATCGCACCGAAATGATTTGATTGTCGCAATCCACTGATCCGACTGAGACTGCTTAAAAGCGATCGATATTGCATACTTCCCCCTAAATGACTTCTTTTTATAATTCTTGGAACCTGACACGGCTACTACAGAATTTCGAAGCCTAATTCTCTGCGCCCTGCCCTTCAAGCTCCAGCCTTAAACGGCGAAGGGGGATTTTTATGCGATGAAGTGGCGAATGTGGTGCAAGATCTGAGCTATTGGTGATTAATAGGGGGTTTATAAGGGATTAATAGGGAGTTTATGAGGGATTAATAGGGAGTTTATAAGAAAGTATTGCTAAATATTAGAGCCGTTTTCGGCAAATATTAATCTGATTTATTGGCCCCAAGGCACTGGGGAGAGTCCGGCGCCTGCCCTTGGCTCGCAGCCCATTCATCGACACTGTAAGTATGTAAAGCCAGTGCATGTATAGGTCCAGCCAGCTCATCGGCGAGCACGGCATAGATAGCTTGATGGCGCTGCACCTGACGCTTTCCGGCAAACTGATCAGTGACCAAGACCACTTTAAAGTGGGTCTCTGACCCTGCAGGCACCGAGTGCATATAGCTCTCATTAGTGACCTGCAGGACTTCAGTTTTAAACTGGCCGGCTAGCTTATCGATGACGATTTTTTCAATGGGGCCCATTGGCTTACATACCCCCGACAAGGTTGATCATCACACCAGCGGCCACTGCAGAACCAATCACACCGGCAACATTAGGGCCCATGGCATGCATCAGTAGGAAGTTTTGCGGGTTGGCATCCAGACCTACTTTGTTGGCAACTCGCGCGGCCATGGGCACTGCCGAAACACCAGCGGCACCAATTAGCGGATTGACCTTGTGCTTGGCAAAGACGTTCATCAACTTGGCCATCAATACACCGGAGGCAGTACCTATACAGAAGGCTACGGCACCCAGAGCAAGAATACCCATGGTTTCTGGATTGAGAAATTTCTCAGCACTCATTTTTGAGCCAACACCCAGACCCAAGAAGATGGTCACAACATTGATCAATGCATTTTGCGCGGTATCGCTAAGACGGTTTACTACGCCACATTCGCGCATTAGATTACCGAAACAAAACATGCCTAATAAAGGTGCAGCATCTGGTAGCAACATGGCCACCAACAGCAATAGTGCCAGCGGGAAGACTATGCGTTCAGCTTTGGTCACTGGACGCAGCTGAACCATTTTGATCTGGCGTTCCTCTGGCGTCGTCAGTGCGCGCATAATCGGCGGCTGAATAATCGGCACAAGTGCCATATAGGAGTAGGCTGCAACAGCAATTGGCCCGAGCAGATCTGGTGCCAGTTTGCTGGTTACAAAGATCGCCGTGGGTCCGTCAGCACCACCGATAATACCGATGGATGCTGCCTCCTGAATTGTGAAGTCGAAGATGCCAAAATGACTTAGAGCCACTGCACCCACCACAGTGGTAAAGATACCCACCTGAGCCGCAGCACCTAGTAATAAAGTTTTAGGGTTGGCCAGCAGAGGACCGAAGTCGGTCATGGCGCCAACGCCCATGAAGATAAGCAGCGGGAACAAGCCCGTCTCAATGCCCGAGTGATAAATATAGTAGAGCAAACCACCGGGGCTCTCCATATGGCCCATGGCATCGTAAACCGGCGCGGCATCAAAGCCCGCCCCGGGAACGTTGGCCAAAATAGTACCGAAACCGATTGGCACTAGTAGTAGAGGTTCAAAGCCTTTGCTGATCGCGAGATGCAGCAGGCCCAGGCCGACAAGCATCATTACTAGCTGACCAGCTTGAATCTGTGCAAGACCTGAACTGGCCCATAAACTGAGTAGATTATCCATTTTTCAAACGACTCCTTAAGCCAGGGTTAGCAACACATCGCCGACAGTTACGCTGTCGCCACTCTTTGCTCTGACCTCAACAATTTGACCGGCTTTTGGCGCACTGACTGATGTTTCCATCTTCATCGCCTCAAGAATCACTATACTTTCCCCTTCGCTGACCTGCTGTCCGGGCTGCACCAGCATCTTGACCACTGTGCCAGCTAGAGGCGCGGTTACGGGCTCGCCACCGGTTGCGGCAACTGCAGCACTGGGTGCTCCAGTAGCAGCTCCAGCTCCAGCAATCGCAGTCACATCGCCGCCGTCACTGACTGCAACTGTGTAGGAGACACCTTCGACTTCTACTGTGTAAATTTCTTCACCAGCGTCATTGGTCTGGGCTTTCGAATTAGCTTTGCCTGTAGGCACTGGCTCAAAGGCGTCTGGATTATCTTTATTCTGTAAAAACTTGAGACCGACCTGTGGGAACAGTGCGTAGGTTAAGACATCATCAATCTGCCCTTCTCCGCTGCTCAGATCAAAACCGTGCTCTGCAGATAGACCCTCTAGCTCTAAGGTCAATGCTTCCAGCTCCGGTGCGATATTGTCCGCGGGGCGACAGGTGATAGGCTCTTCGCCCTCATCCAGAACACGGGCCTGCAATTCAACATTCATTGGCGCAGGTGTGGCGCCATACTCGCCGCGCAGTACGCCAGATGTCTCTTTAGTAATCGACTTGTAGCGCTCGCCAGTGAGTACATTCAATACTGCCTGGGTGCCAACAATCTGCGAGGTAGGGGTAACCAGTGGAATAAAACCCAGGTCTTCACGGACTCGGGGAATTTCAGCCAGAACTTCGTCGATGCGATCTTCCGCGCCCTGCTCGCGCAACTGGCCTTCCATATTGGTTAACATGCCACCAGGGACCTGAGCGACTAAGATGCGTGAATCAACGCCACGCATTGAACCTTCAAACTCAGAATACTTTTTGCGCACTTCCCTGAAGTAAGCGGCAATTTCTTCAAGCTTAACTATATCCAGGCCCGAGTCGCGCTCGGTGCCTTTAAAGATAGACACCACGGATTCCGTCGCCGAGTGACCATAGGTCATGGACATGGAGGAAATGGCGGTGTCGACACGGTCAATACCCGCTTCAACACATTTCATAATAGTGCTGGTGGAAAGACCGGTTGTCGCGTGGGCATG
>CAWLBR010000234.1:0-3165 GCA_963855085.1 Gammaproteobacteria bacterium | reverse complement strand
GGCACTGGCGATGCCTATTTGCGCGCCAGGCAGTGACTGCAGTTGCACGAACTCCGATGTGCTGCCAGATTGAGCGAGCTGTGTCAGTACTGGCGTGGTGGCCAACTTAAATGCCGCTAATTCAGTCACAGAGATAGGGTTGGCTTGGGGTAGCTTCACCGTGCGTGGATTGCGGTGCACGCCATTAACTAGGAATTCGTAATGCAGATGCGGTCCAGTTGCATAACCTGTCGATCCAACTGTGCCTATTATTTGGCGTTGCTTAACAGCTTGGCCTTTAAGGACTTTCTTCTTATTCAGGTGCAGGTATTTTGTCATATAGGTCTGTCCATGTTGGACAAAGACATAGTTGCCGTTAGCTTTGCTATAACCGGTTGCAGTGACCTTGCCATCACCAGCGGAAAATACTGGCGTGCCTCTTGGCGCTGCGTAGTCGACCCCACGGTGTGCTTTGATCATTTTATGAATCGGGTGCTTACGCCTGAGGTTAAATCCAGAGCTGATACGGAATATATCCAGAGGTGCGCGCAGGAAAGCTTTGCGCATACTCAGGCCTTCCGGTGTGTAATAGCTCGAATGGCCTTGGCTATCTGTATACAGAACGGCGTTATAGGATTTGCTGCGGTTGGTGAAGGACGCGGCGACAATATCGCCAACGCCGAACTTCTCGCCGTCTAGATACTTCTCTTGAAAAAGAATCGAAAATGAGTCGCCCTGGCGAATATCGAAGACAAAGTCGATATCCCAGGCAAAGATATTGGCTAGCTCCATAATCAGCTTATCCGGCAGATTGGCCTGCTGGGCTGATAGATAGAGTGAATCTTTAATAATGCCTTCGCGGTAGCTGAGTAATGTGTCCGGCTTAAGTTCTCGGAGCTCAGAGCTATAGCTGTCACCCTCGAGACTGTAGATGCGGCTCACAAGCTTCGACTTTATATACTGTAATTCCTCAAGCTCACCGGTCTTGTTCAGGCCAAAGCGAAAGGATTCTCCCGGATATAGGTTGCGTAGCAGCTTGCCGTCTTTGGATGAGCTGACTTTATAGACATCTGCAGCGCTGAGGTTGGCGCGACTGAAAAGTAGCGAGAGGCTATCGCCAGAACCCACAGTCTGTTCGACCCATCTCAGTGCTGGCTCAGGAATAACTTGTGGAGCGGTTTTTATAGGGACCGATTCAGTTGGCAGGATAAGCTGTTCCGAAACGCGCCTGTTGGCCTCGGCATCGGTGACCGGGTAGACAATCAGTATAAGTAGGCAACAGCTAACCACCGACGCCGCAATCAGGTGCCGTCGCGGGAAAACGTTGAGTATAAGATGCAAAAAACCTGTAGCCTTTTGCATTAGTGGTGCGATCATAGTCAGCCAGCATTGTACGATTCGAGCAAGTTTAGCCTAATCAATTGATAAGTTACAGCGAGCTACTTCCGCTTTTTTGCCCCTAAAAACAGTTTAAAGGCAGGCAGTTGCTTCGATTGAGGCCAGAAAATCTTGTATTTGGCCTATCAATCTGTAGAGTTGGCCCCCAAATTAGATACAGTGAAAAGCGGTCCAATGAAACAGAGTGGCAGTCAGATAATTAATCAATTACGCCAGCGTGGCCTAGTCGCGCAGGTCTCCGCAGATAATGAATTAGAAAAGCATCTAGATCAGCCGCGAGTGCTCTATTGTGGCTTTGATCCGACGGCGGACAGTCTGCATCTGGGTCACTTGGTACCGCTTTTAGTGCTCAAGCGTTTTCAAGAAGCTGGGCATACACCTATTGCTTTAGTTGGGGGTGCCACCGGCATGATCGGCGACCCGAGTTTTAAGGCGGCTGAACGCAAGCTCAACACGCCGGACGTTATTTCCAGCTGGGCCGATAAGATTAAAGGCCAGGTCAGCCAGTTTATTGATTTTGACTGCGGTGCAAACTCTGCAGTGGTGGCTAATAACCTCGACTGGACCGAAAAGATGTCGGCGCTGGAGTTTCTCCGTGATGTAGGCAAGCACTTCTCAGTCAACAATATGATCAATAAAGAATCGGTGAAGCTACGCCTTGATCGCGAGGGGTCGGGCATTTCCTTTACTGAGTTTTCCTATGCCCTGCTGCAGGGCATGGACTTTGCCGAATTGAATCGTCGTCATAACTGTACTCTTCAAATAGGGGGTAGTGATCAGTGGGGCAATATAGTGGGCGGTATTGATTTGGCTCGTCGCCAGAATCAGTCTCAATGTTTTGCTCTCACAGTCCCTCTTATAACCAAAGCCGACGGCACCAAGTTCGGTAAGACCGAGGCCGGTGCTGTCTGGCTCGATCCGGCAAAGACATCACCTCTGGCCTTTTACCAGTTTTGGTTAAATGTCGCCGATGCTGATGTGTATAAATTCCTGCGCTACTTCACCTTCTTGTCTCTGGAGGAAATCAAAGCGGTCGAGGATGCAGATGCCAGTGCTGAGGGCAAGCCTCAGGGCCAGGCTGTACTAGCTCGTGAGGCGACGCGGCTAGTACATGGTGAAGAGGGTGTTGCGGCTGCACTACGGATAACCGAAGCACTATTTACCGGGGACCCCAACCAATTACCCGAGTCCGATTTTGAACAGCTCTGTCTCGATGGTATGCCCTCATCAGAATTGCCAGTGAGCGATCTCGACGAAAAGCCGCTAACCAGTTTGCTGGTTGATTGTGGAATGGCCAAAGCGGGTCGCGAAGTAAAGGACGCTTTGGGTCGAGAATCTGTGTTTATTAACGGTCGCGCCATAGGGGCTGAATACAACATGAAAGCGGCTGAATTGTTCGATCCGACTAATGCTTTGTTTGGGCGCTTTTTTCTAGTCCGATTAGGCAAGAAAAAATACCATCTTTTCCAACGCATTTAGTGGCTTTCAGGCCAGTTGAGAAATTAAAGGAAATACTTGTTGACTGTATGCCAGCTGTCTGTAGAATGCGGCCTCCCAACAAGGGTGACTCGCTAGAAAAGCAGCGGGAAAAAGTAGTTAAATAAGAGCTTCATAATTATTTAAATTCTACTGTTGACAATGGGTCGGCCTTCTATAGAATGCGCCCCCCGCTCTGATGAGCGAATCGTTCTTTAAAAATTTAATCAAGCAATGCGTGTGGGTACTTGCTAGTTGATGTTGGATTATAAAACATCAAAAGCAAGTAACTCATAGATTCACTTAGGTGAA
>CAWLBR010000233.1:0-3181 GCA_963855085.1 Gammaproteobacteria bacterium | reverse complement strand
ATCTCTTGCACACACGGGCAGCACGAGCACATCGTTTTCGATGCCGTATAGGTGCCCCTGGTTCAAAGTGGTGGTGAGGTACAGTTTAAAAGACACGTTGTTGAGTGCCGCTTCCGCCCATTTTGAGTCAGGTGTCGCGCTGTATAAGTTTCCGCCAACAATGCATGCATTGTCCATTTCTCCTGCGTGAGCTGCTTCTAAAGACGCGAGTGTATTGAGGCCTTCTCGGATTGGCAATTTGATACCGAGTGTCTGTTCAATTTTTTGAAATACGTCAGAAGATAAAACCGGCTTAACGCCGATGGTTCCGATGCCTTGTACATTACTGTGCCCTCTCAGAGGCAGTAAGCCAGCATGTGGTTTTCCGAGCATGCCGCGAAGAAGGGCAAGATTGGCAATGTACTCAACGTTCGCCGATCCAAACTGATGATGAGTAATCCCCATTCCCCATGCAAATACGGCATTATTCGATTGACTGTAAAGCTCAGCCAGCTCATAAACCTTTGTTTTGCTGATACCAGTACTTTTTTCTATGTCGTTCCACGTTGTGCCATCGATATCATTTTTAAACGTGGAAAAATGATCCGTATAATTTCCAATGAAATTTTTATCTTCAGTCCCTAGTTCAAGAACTGCTTTTGAGATTCCCTTTAATAGCGCTATGTCGCCACCAATGTTGGGTTGTAAATACAATGACGCAATATCGGTTCCGCCTACAATCATTGAGGCAGGGCTTTTGGGCACTGAAAATTTTACAAGTCCAGGTTCTTTTGCAGGGTTAATGACAATGATCTTTCCCCCGCGATCTCTGCAGTTTTTCAGTTGGTGTATTAGACGCGGGTGATTCGAAGCAGGATTAGCGCCAATAATAAAAATGGTATCGCAATGCGCTAGATCTTTTAGTTCGATTGTCGCGGTCCCGGTGCCGATGGTGGCACCTAGACCAACACTCGTTGCTTGGTGGCAATAGTACGAGCAGTTGGTGACATTGTTTGTGCCGTACAGGCGTGCGAGTAGTTGTAATAGAAACCCTGCTTCGTTAGAGGAGCGGCCCGAGGCGTAAAAGAAACTTCTGTTAGGTTCGCTTTGTTGAAACCGCGCTATTGCGTACTGGAGAGCCCAATCCCATTCGACTTCTCGATAGTGTTGACTGCCTTTCGCCTTGTAAATGGGGTTACCTAATCGGCCTGTATGCTCTAGCTCTTTCGGTGAGAGTTCCCTTAGTTCGCTAATGCTATGTGAGAATACTTCGGACGGAATAGGTGGCTGAATGTCGGTCGATTGCGCTTGAACACTTTTATTGCAAATCGAAGGGAATTCCCCAAGCTCATTAGTCATGCCGCCGAGCTGACCACCCATGCCAAGGCCGCACGCTTTGCAGGTGTTTTTCGCAGTGAGTGCTTTTGCTGAATTTTTTAAGCCAATGCGCCTGACTGCATTAAGTGTGTAGAGAACCTTTTTGGGTCCGCCACCTACAACTTTTCTCATAGACTTGTCTCATGTGACCTAAGTAGTAGTCATACGAACAAGTTAAAGCTATTGCTTCAGAGAAGGCAAGGTATGGTGCTGTGGATAAGCTACTCTTTCTATAAGCCACCGTCTCGACCCCGCAAGGTTTCGGCCAGCTTCTGAGATTTGGATAGTCGTGTTACGCTGAAAGGCTCAGTCTAAAGGGGCACGACGATGAGACGTCTAATTACGTATGTTATCCGAGCACTGCTGCTAGTTTTAGTACTCGCAGCAGTGGCGTTCGCTGTAGCGCGCGGAGGACTGAAGGAGGTAGATCAGGCAACTCGAGACGAGTGGGGCGGCAGTTACCTGCAAACGGAACACGGCATCCTGTCTTATACCCGTGAGGGCCCTGTCGACGCACCTGCAGTAATACTTGTTCATGGATTTAGTACGCCTAAGTTTGTGTGGGAGCAGGTAATGCCTGCCGTCCTGGCAGCGGGCTATCAGGTCATCAGTTTTGATCATCTAGGCAGGGGGTTTTCTGATAGACCCGAAGGCCCCTATGATTCCGCTTTGTATAACAGCGAACTCGCAGGATTGATTCAAGGCCTGAAGCTCAACACGCCTTTGACGCTGGTCGGCTACTCAATGGGCGGTGCCAATGTCGTTGACTACGCGGCCTTACATCCTGAACAAGTAAAGCAGCTAGTGCTTATCGCTCCCGCGGGCTATATGCGTAATGCACCTAATGCGTCGCCGCTGGCGATGCCAGTGGTGGGTGAGTGGCTGGCAACAGTTTTTGGTAGGGGTTACGCCCGCCAGGGTATTGAGTCTGAAATCAATGCAGGTAGAGCACCCGCGAATATGTTGGAAAAATTTGACCAGCAGGCAGCCTTTGCAGGCTACACCGATGCTCTGCTCTCCACACTTCGACATTTCCCGATGGCTGATTTTTCGGACCGTTATCGCATAGTGGGTGGCACTGACATTGCCGTGTGGGCTATCTGGGGCACTTCTGACACAGTCGTTCCCTTTGATGGTGCTAGCTTTATGATGGAAGACGTCCCTCAGATGAAACTCACTGAACTTAAAGGCGCCAATCACAATATGACCTATGGACAGGCCGATGATGTTGCTGCGGCGCTGGTGCATGCGCTTAAAGAGGGCTAATTAGCATACTTTCACTGCTGTCGAGAAATCGGGTATGCTGCTGACGTCATTTCAACAGGATAGCGCGTAATGAAGATAATGTTGACCACACTCCTTGCTGTAGCCGCACTGGTGATATTGGCTGTCGTTGCAGGATACGCGTGGCTCGCTCCGGAGGAGTTAGTCATTTACAGCCCTGCCCCCGAGACAGTAAAAACAATTGAAGGCGGTGAAATTATTGGCTACCAGAATGACTTGGACGTGTCTGTGTGGCAGGGAATTCCCTATGCGGCCGCGCCGGTAGGCGAGCTGCGCTGGAAGGCACCGCGCCCAGTCACGCCTTGGGAGGGTCAGTTGCAGGCGCTTCGCCCCGGCAATGAGTGTGCCACCCAGCCCCGTTCCACTTCCGGTGAAAACCAGTCGGTGGACGGTAATGAAGATTGCCTTTTCCTCAACGTGTTTGCGCCTGCGGATGCCGAAAATTTACCTGTCATGTTTTGGATTCATGGCGGCGCCAATACCCGTGGCAGCGGCAGTATTATTCTCTACGAGGGTTCGCTATTAGCCGCTCGCCATCAGG
>CAWLBR010000232.1:0-3200 GCA_963855085.1 Gammaproteobacteria bacterium | reverse complement strand
CTGACTGCGCGCCAGTGACCCAGCACGATTTACGTATTTGGCTGGCCGAGCAATTAGAGGTCGAGCTAAAGGATGAGATTGTTGAGCAAAAAGCCATTCGCCGCTGCAGCAACCAGCGGCTCTTAGACAGTGGCTATGAGTTTTTTTACCCCAGTTATAAAGAGGGCTATCAATCGTTGATTGACACCCTACTTAAATAACTAAAATACCATCCATCTCAACCTGAGCACCTTTGGGCAATTCGCTGACACCAATGGCGGCACGTGCCGGATAGGGCTGTTGGAAATACTCCCCCATCACTTGATTCACTGCACCGAAATTACTCAGATCGGTAAGGAAGATATTGAGCTTAACGATATTGCTTAGATCGCCACCAGAGGCAGCGCAGACTTCACTGAGGTTGTCGAATACCTGACGGATCTGCACGCTGATATCACCCTCGACCAATTCCATGGTTTCAGGGATCAGAGGGATCTGCCCGGATAAGTACACAGTGTTATTGACCTTTACGGCCTGAGAATAGGTACCGATAGCGGCTGGGGCTTTGTCTGTATGAATTACGGCTTTATTGGTCACGATCGTCTCCGAAGGTTGTCTAGGTAGCTGTCAGTTTTTAACTCTGTAAATACGGCGAACCTGTTTTAGTCCCCGCGCCCGTCGCAGTATATCTGCCAGATGGATGCGGTCGCGAACTGTGAGTACTACGTCCACTATACTGGTAAAGGCGTCTTTTTCATCGACGCTGATCTGTTCGATGGTGGCGTCGGCTTCTGTCATGCGCGATGCCAATGCTGCAATAAAACCGCGCTCTGGGGTGATCTCAACTTTTAGCTCCACTGGGAATTCTCCCTTGGGCTTGTTCGACCAGCTCAGGGCCATGCACTTCTCGGGATTATTGCGAATCTCGGATAGATTACGGCAGGTCTCGAGGTGGATTACCAGCCCTTTACCCGGTGAAATATGACCGAGAATTGGATCGCCAGGAATCGGGTGGCAGCAGCGTGCATATTGCAGCAGTAGTCCATCAGAGGCATCGATCATAATCGGAAGAGTCGACTTCTTATTCTCTTCGACAGGCTTGCGCTTATTCTCTGGCACCAACACGTTGGCGACGGCAAAGGGCACGCGATTACCCAGGCCGATCTGCTGCAGAATATATTCAAAGGTCGAGGCGCCGGTATCTTTTAACAGGCGCTTGATCTGGGACTTTTTCAGTTCTTTGTAGCCTGTGCCGAGACGACTCAGGGACTGATCGAGCAGTCGTTTGCCCAGATCTACAGACTCGTCATGCTGCTGATTCTTTAGGTAGTGGCGAATGGCACTGCGCGCTTTCGCTGTGACCACAAAGTTTAGCCAGTTGGGGTTTGGCTGAGCCTCTGCGGCGCTGATAATTTCGACCCGTTGGCCGCTTTCCAGCTGCTCTGATAGCGGCGTTAGCTGACCGTCCACACGACAGGCAATACAGCTATTGCCCAGTCCTGTGTGCACGGAATAGGCGAAATCGATCGGTGTGGCACTGCCCGGCAGCTCGATAATTTTTCCGTTGGGGGTGAAGACGTAGACTTCATCCGGGAACAGGTCGGCCTTCACATGCTCAAGAAACTCCAGCGAGTCTCCCGCCTGCTGCTGCATTTCCAATAGACCCTGAATCCATCGTGCTGCCCGCCGTTGGTTGACGTCGGCTGTCTGTCTGCCCGCTTTGTATTCCCAATGGGCAGCAATACCGTAGCTGGCCATGGCTTCCATTTCCACGGTGCGAATCTGAACTTCAATAACCACCCCGTGCATGCCTACCAGCACTGTGTGCAGTGATTGGTATCCATTGGCCTTGGGTATGGCGATGTAATCTTTGAATTCGCCGGGCACCGGCTTAAACATATTGTGGATCATGCCGAGGGTGCGGTAGCAGTCGTCGACACTGGTGACAATTAGGCGGAAGGCGAAAACATCCATAATGTCGCGAAAGGAGCGTTTCTTCTCGCGCATTTTGCGATAGATGCTCCAGAGGTGTTTTTCTCGACTCTTGACTGTGGCCTCGACCTTTTCCTGGTCAAGGCGCACTTCCATGGACTGATGGATCTCAGCGACTACTTCTTTGCGATTCTTTTTCGCCGCTTTCATAGCTTCCCGCAGGCGTCGATGACGCAGGGGATACATGGCGGCAAAGCCAAGGTTTTCTAATTCGAGACGAATATCGTTGATGCCGAGGCGCTGGGCAATGGGAGCGTATATATCCAGAGTTTCCCGGGCTATACGGCGACGCTTAGCTGGGGATAGCACACCGAGGGTGCGCATATTGTGCAGACGATCGGCGAGCTTAACCAAGACCACGCGAATATCCCGAGACATAGCCAGGGTCATTTTTTGAAAGCTTTCGGCCTGCTGCTCGGCCTTGGATTGGAATTCGATGCCGGTTAGCTTACTGACGCCGTCCACTAGGTCTGCGACTGGTCGGCCAAAGCGCCGACTGATCTGACCTTTGGTAACGCCAGTGTCTTCAATCACATCGTGGAGCATGGCAGCCATAAGGCTTTCATGATCCATATGCATATCAGCAAGAATATGGGCTACGGCGAGGGGATGCGTAATATAAGGGTCGCCACTTTGACGCAGCTGGCCCTCATGGCACTTTTCAGCAAAGACATAAGCCCGCTCGACACGGCGGACTTCTTTAACTTCGAGATAATAGGAGAGTTTGTCTAGCAGTAATCGCAGTGCCAAATGACTCTCTCCCTAATAGAGGCTAAAACCTTAGACAGTAGGTTCTTCTGGATCTGCTGGAGTCTCTGGTGCCATCGCTGCTTCAAGTGCGGCAGCCAGTTCGGCATCCGCAGTCGCTTCAGGCGTCACTGTTTCAGTTGCCACAGCGGCTTCAGGAGCCAGAGCGGCTTCGATTGCTGCAATAACGGCTGCATCAGCATCCATTTCTGGCTCTTCTTCAGATGCATCAAGAATTTCGTAGTCTTGGGGTTTCTCAGTAAGAATGGCAGCTGTAACTAAACCGGCTTCGATTTCGCGCAGCGCAATAACTGTTGGCTTGTCATTCTCTTCAGGAACCAGGGCAGGACGTCCGCCAGTGGCAATTTGACGTGCACGTTTGGAGCCAACCATGACCAGTTCAAAACGATTATCAACATGATCCAAACAATCTTCTACAGTAATGCGAGCCATTTTTATTCCGCCGGGGTAAATAATTTAAA
>CAWLBR010000231.1:0-3260 GCA_963855085.1 Gammaproteobacteria bacterium | reverse complement strand
CCGATATCGCTATAAAAGTCACCCGCTACAAACGTTATATCAATGTCTCGGTCAAAGACAGCGGCAAAGGTATAGACCCACTCGATATCCCACGCCTTACTGAGCGTTTCTATCGCGGCGATAGCAGTCGCAACTCCGATACCGGAGGCACCGGTTTAGGTCTGGCGATCGTCAAACATGCTCTGACGCGCTGTGATGGCAGGCTAATCATTAACAGCCGACTCGGCCAGGGCGCAGAATTTGTCTGCCGGTTTCCCCTAACCCCGCGCAGTTAGATAGTCCACGAAGCCAAAAACCCCGGAAGCTAGGCCCTCCCAACATTTATCCAATACTGGCCACATTCAAAATCCAGCCAATTAAAAGTACCTGCGGCATGGTAATCAATGGTAGGAAAAGGGCAATTTTCCAGGACTTGGTGACATCCTTCAGCACCATGATTTCAGTGTAATCCGTAGACACCCCAGCCATCAAAAACGTAAAGCCATTGCCCGGCGCAGCGGCGCGGGTCAGCAGGTCAGCAGCAATGGGTGTTGAGCCTTCGGAGCAGACTTCGATAATGGTGGCAGCCACTAGAGTGAGTAACAGACCAGCCACTGTTGGGCCAAAGTAGTTCTGGTATAAGTCCAGGGGGACTAGGGCGCGGATCAGTACCGCGAGAACAATGCCGAAAAGCAACCAGCGGAATACCATGCGCGAATCGCGGAGGCCGTCTAGTAGCAGGCGGCCCAAAGCGCGAGGTGTCCATTTTGCCGTTTTGATGACCGCGACAATCCCGGGCCACAGTGGCTGCGGGCTTAGGGTTGCGGTTTCAATTTTATGCGGGTTGGGCGGTAATTTTCCCTTGGCGACCAGGCGATCAAATAGGATTCCGGTAACCATGCCGATGACCATAGACAGAGCAATAAACAGCAGCGTCCACTGCCAGCCAATTAAGCTGATCATAATGATAGTGAGTGACAGGGAATTCCAAGGACTGGCGATCAGGAATGCCATCAACTGGCCGATGCTGGCCCCGCGTTCATAGAGTTTAGCGCCGACCATCAGTATGCCGTGGCTACAGAGGTCCAGAGCAACACCCGCCAAGGTGGCGCGGAGAATACCTTTAGTGGTGCCCCCCTGGCCCAGGGCCGACATCACCAGCTCTCTTGGGACGCGTTCAAGCAAGCCGACAAAAACCACCGCGGCCACCAGACCCAGCCACATTTTGTTCACCAACTCGAAAATCCCCTCGCTCATAATGGTTAGCCACTGAGGCATATCGACTGTGTCAGGCAGTAACCAAAAAAGTAAGTAACCGATCACTACTGTGGTACCCGAGAGCCAGAGGAGGTAGTCGGGGCGAGGCTTGGCGGCGGGAGTATCTGATGGGCAGCAATTACTCATGAGTTTTCTCCGAGAGGGAATCAATAATGCCGCATTCAGGTGAGTCATCAGCGGCGCAATGACTGAGTAGATTACTCAATAGACCATGCATAGAGGTGAGATCGGTGATCTGTTGCTCCACTTGTTGCTGGCGCTGGGTAACCAGTTGATGGACTTCGACACTGCGGCGGTTGGGGTCGCGCCAGAGCTGCAGTAGTTGGCGGCATTCCTTGAGAGTAAAACCAAACTGACGGGACTGGCGGAGAAATATGAGTTCGGCTACCGCTGCCTTCGAGTAGTCGCGATAACCATTTGCCAATCGCCGTGGCGCTGGCAGAATTCCCTCCTCTTCGTAGTAGCGAATCGATTTGATCGGGACGCCGCTAAGGTTGGTAAGCTCTCCAATTTTCATATGCTGCTCCACACTGATAGCAAGTGTAGAGAACTATAGACCTTCCTGCGGGTGGAGGGTCAAGGGCGCGGCGGCGCTCTATTTTAAAGGCTATTTATTACAACCCGTTTAGCCCGCGCAGCGAAACCTTTTGTTACAAGCATTTAGTCCGCGCAGCGAAATGAATAGTGCAGATAAAAATCCCCTTCCCGCTGCCGATTAGCTTCAGTCCACTGCTTTTCAACGGCCCAACCCTTGGCACAGTAATGGGCCATTTCAAGATGTAGGCGCTGGATGGCAATAGTCACCGACTCCTCGAACTTGGCATTGGGTCGCAGGGAATAGCTCTGTCGAGCGGCAAAGGATTTGCCCGGGCTGTGGTTCATCGAGCCCGGGGCCGCAATGGGTCGTTCCGCCATGCCAGAGACTGGATTGACTGTGCCATCACCATAGAGCTTTGTGGTTGCAGAACGCAGCTGCGGTTTTTCCCTTGGCTGGGTTTCCTGCTGCTTCTCGCAGTCAATAATTCGATCCATAAAATTCGGTGAGTCGGCGTCGTCGGTATCAAAGTCACAGGCGCCGAATACATTAGCGGACAGCAGTAGGCCGGTGGCAAAGATAAGTTTGGCGGTGTTCATGGCGATGCTCATTTCGGTAGTCTCAATGATGTATTTAATAGGGCATTTTAGCCTGATTGCTTTAATTAGCTGTAAAAAAAGGTGAACCCCCGAAGAGATCCACCTTTTTATCTGGCTTGTAACCGTACTCGTACTACTTAAAACTTGTGTTCCATACCTAGGCCATAGGCAGTGGCGTCTGTATCAGCTTCGCCAACTGAAGAGTCTGTGTTGTCTGTGTAAAACACATAGAGCTTAGTGCCTTTGGCCAACTTGTAATCCGCACCCAGTGACATTGTGTCTTCTTTATCGCCATCGGCATCATCTTCGATTGAACCATACTGAGCCTTAAGCGTGGTCTTGCTGTCGAGCTTATAGGCGGCGCTAACAAAGAATCCAGATTCGTCCTTGGTACCCAGGTTATCTTCATTCTGCTGGTACATTACGCCAAGCTTCAGCGCGTCGATTTTGTACTGAGCAACAATGCGCATCAGGTCTTGGTAAGCCTTGTCGCTATATACATCTTTATCTCCAGCGACGGCAATATAGAGGTTGTCTTTGGTGTAGCTAACAGAATAAGACATACCATCAGTCAGTCCAGTATCTGGTTGTCCGTCATCATCAAAATCAGCGCTTTCACCGGGGATCATGGCAATAGTGGTAGAAAAGCCATTCATGGTTGGAGAGGTATAGGCAACTATGTTCGAGATGCGATTTTCCCCATCAAACGTTTTTTTAATATCGCCTTCAAGGTCATTAAACAGATCAATTTTATTCTGTGCCAGCTTAGTCGGTGAGTCGTGCTTGCCGGCCCATACAGTACCAAAGCTACCTCTAATGCCCGCCATAATGTTGCGCTGGTTGAAGGTCTGGCCTTTTGTATCGCCGTC
>CAWLBR010000230.1:0-3263 GCA_963855085.1 Gammaproteobacteria bacterium | reverse complement strand
ATTCAGGCGACAGAGTTGCGGGAGCCAAAAGACAGTTAGTTAAACTTGTTACGTCATTAAGGGGTTTTAATGCACACAGCGGAAGCCAAGGCCACTAGTCGGGTCGAAGATAAACTGTATCGCAAGTTCGGTGGAGATTGTTTCACCGTTCAGCGCTGTGCTGATAAAACTCTCACCCTGTGGTTGGACCGCAGCCGCCTGATTGAAGTACTGCAATTTTTGAAACCTCAGTTCCCTATGCTCTACGATCTGTTTGGCATTGATGAGCGTACCCGAACCCATCGTGACGGCCAACCAGCCTCGGATTTCACTGTTGTCTACCATCTGCTGTCTCTGGATCGCAATGAAGATATGCGCATCAAAGTGGCGCTGCAGGAATCGGACGCGGATCTGCCCACTGCAATCGGCGTTTGGCCCAATGCCAACTGGTATGAGCGCGAAGTCTGGGACATGTTTGGGGTGACCTTTGCCGGCCATCCGAGCCTCTTTAGAATTCTGCTGCCACCTACCTGGGAAGGCCATGCACTGCGTAAAGATCATCCGGCGCGGGCCACGGAAATGGGCGAGTTTGAAATGGGCCCGGAGCGCGTCGCCCGTGAGCAGGAGGCGCTGAGATTTCGACCTGAAGACTGGGGTATGAAAGAGTCCAGCAATGACAATGAATATATGTTCCTCAACCTGGGGCCCAACCACCCCAGTGTGCACGGCGTGTTTCGCATTGCCCTGCAGCTGGATGGCGAGGTGATCGTCGATTCGGTCCCGGATATCGGCTATCACCACCGTGGCGCTGAGAAAATGGCCGAGCGCCAAACCTGGCACACCTATATTCCTTACACCGACCGCATCGATTATCTAGGTGGTGTAATGAACAATTTTGCCTATGTGCAGTCGGTAGAAATGCTCGCTGGCATTGTGGTTCCGGACCGCGCCAGAGTAATCCGCATTATGCTCGCCGAGCTGTTTCGCATCTCCAGTCATCTGGTTTTCTATGGCACTTTCGTTCAGGATATTGGCCAGATGTCGCCAGTGTTTTATATGTTTGCCGACCGCGAGCGGCTGTTTGGCATTATCGAGGCGATCACCGGCGGCCGCATGCATCCGGCCTGGTTTCGTATTGGCGGTGTCGCCCAGGATCTGCCCAATGGCTGGGAGCGCCTAGTGCGCGAGTTTATCGATTCGATGCCGGCGCGCCTCGATCACTACGACAAAATGTCCATGCAGAACAAAATGCTCAAGCAGCGCACTGTGGGTATTGGCACCTACAGTCAGCAAGAGGCCATTGACTGGGGGGTTACTGGCCCCGGGTTGCGCGCTACTGGCAGTGACTGGGATATACGCAAAAAGCGCCCCTACGGTGGCTATGACCAGTTTGAATTCGAAGTGCCAACCGCCAATAACGGCGACTGTTATGACCGCGCCAAGCTGCGTATTGAAGAGATGCGCGAGAGTCTGAAAATTATTCGTCAATGTCTCGACAATATGCCGGAAGGCCCCTACAAAAGTGATCATCCCTCAACCACTCCGCCGCCCAAAGAGCGCACCATGGAGGATATTGAGACGCTGATTCATCACTTTCTCAATGTCAGCTGGGGCCCGGTGATTCCTGCCGGTGAGGCCTCGGTAATGATCGAGGCGACCAAGGGCTTAAACAGCTATCACTTGGTCAGCGACGGCGGCACCGGTTCTTACCGCACCCGCATTCGCACCCCCTCATTCCCACATTTACAGCAGATACCGCTGATCAGCAACGGCCTGATGATTCCAGACCTGATTGCGATTATTGCCAGTATCGACTTTGTTATGGCGGACGTAGACCGATGAATGATGCACAGATGATTCAAACTGATCTCGGCACTGTATTAACCAGGGAAGAGATTCGCCAGATCGATGCTGAGCTGGCACATGTTCCCTACAAAGCCGGCGCCGCTATCGACGCCCTAAAAATTGTTCAGGCCCAGCGCGGTTGGGTCTCCGATGAATCGCTGCGCGCCATCGCCAAGCATCTAGAGATGTCGGCGGAAGAGCTCGATGGCGTGGCAACTTTTTACAATCTGATTTACCGTCGCCCGGTAGGCGAAAAGGTGATTCTGTTTTGCGACAGCGTTAGCTGCTGGATCTGTGGCTGCGACGCTATCAAAGCCAAACTCTCGGCGAAACTGGGCGTCGACTACGGTGAAACCACCGCCGACAATCAGTACACATTGCTGCCGGTTCCCTGTCTCGGTGCCTGCGATCGGGCACCGGTGATGATGGTGGCCGATGATCTTATTACCCATCTCGATGAGGCCAAAATTGATCAGCTGTTCGCTGATGTAAAAGCCGAAGATTCCGTAGCAGGAGGGGAGCAGTAATGGAAAAAGTCCTGACCCGCAATATAGGGCCCGAACAGACTCCCACTGATCTTAAAGCCTATGAGGCCAATGGCGGATATCAGGGGCTGCGCAAAGCCCTTCGTGAGCTGTCGCCAAAAGATTGTCAGGCAGTGATCAGCGACTCCAATCTCCGCGGTCGCGGCGGTGCCGGTTTTCCCACCGGCATGAAGTGGAGCTTTGTGCCAATGGGTGACTGCTGTACCCCAGGGCATAAGTATCTAGTTTGCAATGCCGATGAGATGGAGCCCGGCGCCTTTAAAGATCGGCTGTTGATGGAATGCGACCCACACCAGCTGATCGAGGGCATGATTCTCGCCGCTTACACTATCGGTGCTGATATCTCCTACGTGTTTATCCGCGGAGAATATGTAGTGGCGATCGAGCGGCTGCGAGGGGCGTTGGCCGAATGCTACGCCAGTGGTCTACTCGGTGAGAATATTCTCGGCAGCGGTTTTAGTCTGGAGATGTATGTTCACCCCAGTGCCGGGCGCTATATCTGTGGTGAAGAGACAGCGCTGATTAACGCCTTGGAAGGTAAGCGCGCCAACCCTCGAGCCAAGCCGCCGTTCCCTCAGGTGAGTGGTCTCTGGGGCCGTCCGACCATCGTTAACAATGTCGAAACCCTGTGCAATATTCCCCATATTATTGATCGCGGTGCCGACTGGTATAAGACCTTGGGTCGTGGCGAAGACAGTGGTACCAAAATGTTTGGCGTCAGCGGCAGAGTGAAGAATCCCGGCTGCTGGGAGCTGCCCATGGGCACACCGATTCGGGAAATCCTCGAAGTACATGCCGGCGGCATGCAAGACGGACTGCAACTGCGGGGTTTTTTGCCCGGCGGCGGCTCGACCGATTTCCTGGTGCCCGAGCACCTGGATTTAGCCATGGACT
>CAWLBR010000229.1:0-3284 GCA_963855085.1 Gammaproteobacteria bacterium | reverse complement strand
TCGAGCTACGCCCATTCGCAAAAAGACACCTTATGACCACCTTTAAAGACCTGGGCCTATCAGCCCCGATTCTCAAAGCCGTTACCGCGCAGGGCTACGACACACCTTCACCGATTCAGGAAAAAGCTATACCTGCAGTCCTCGATGGCCGTGATGTGATGGCTGCCGCCCAGACAGGCACCGGAAAAACGGCAGGTTTCACCCTGCCAATACTGCAAATTCTCAGCGCCGGTAAACGTGCCCAGCCCAACCAGGTGCGCACCTTGATTCTGACACCCACCCGCGAGCTAGCGGCTCAGGTCGGCGAGAGTGTTGCCACCTACGGCAAACATATGTCCCTGTCCTCGGCAGTGGTATTTGGTGGCGTAAAAATTAATCCGCAGATGATGAAATTGCGTCGTGGTGTGGATGTATTAGTTGCCACTCCCGGTCGTCTCATGGATCTTTACAGCCAAGGCGCGGTAAAGTTTACCTACCTAGAAGTTCTGGTATTGGACGAAGCTGATCGCATGTTGGATATGGGTTTTATCCACGATATCAAGCGTATCATCAGCCTGCTGCCCAAACGTCGCCAGAACCTAATGTTCTCGGCAACCTTTTCCGATGATATTCGCAAGCTGGCCAAAGGACTGGTTACCAACCCAATTGAAATTTCGGTCACGCCGCGCAACGCTACGGCCCCTTCAGTTAGCCAGTCGGTTTACACAGTAGACAAGAAACAAAAAGCGGCTGTACTGACTCGTTTGATACACGACAACAGCTGGGGCCAGGCACTGGTTTTCACTAAGACCAAGCACGGTGCCAACAAGCTCACCAAACACCTAGAAGCCGAGGGTATTGTTGCCTCAGCGATTCACGGTAATAAGAGTCAGGGCGCACGCACTAAAGCACTGGCCGGTTTTAAAGCCGGTGAGATTCGTATTCTGGTGGCCACTGATATCGCTGCTCGCGGTTTGGATATCGAGCAGTTGCCCCAGGTGGTCAACTTTGATCTGCCCAATGTCGCCGAAGACTATGTTCACCGTATTGGTCGAACCGGTCGCGCCGGTGCCACAGGCAAGGCAATTTCATTGGTCAGTGCCGATGAAGTGGATCTGCTCTCGGATATCGAGCGCCTGACTCAGAAATTGTTGCCCCGTGAAGTGATGGATGGCTTTGAGCCAGTTCACGATGTACCTGAGACTAATCTGGATCGGCCGGTTAGGACTAACAAACAGCGCAAGGCGCTGAATAGCGAAACTAACAGTCGTGGCAAGAGCAAGCCAGATCCAAGAGTTAAGCGCAGCAGCACCTTTTCTCACGGCCCTAAGCCCGGTGCCAAGCACAAAACCGGTGGCGGCTCTCATGCTGGACAGCGTGAAGGCGCTCGAGATGGCAACAGGGACGGCTCTCGAGACGGCTCTCGAGACGGCAATCGAGACGGCAATCGCGCTCGCAGCGAAGGGCGTCCAGCTGCTCAGGGCGAAGCCCGTCGTGCAGCATCGACACAGGGCGCTCGCGCTAGTGGCCCCTACGCAAAAAGCCCCGGTGCTAACGGCAACGGTGGCGGCGCGCGCAATAGCAGCGGCGGTACTGAAAATCGCAGCGGCAATCGCAGTGCCAGACCTGCAGCACGCAGTGATGCACCGCGCAGCAACGGTCGTCCACAACAGCGTGGTCCGCGAGGCTAAGCTCATTTGAGCTAAAAACCTTTATCTTATCCGCAACGATTAATAAGTGATTATTGGTCGCTGCGGATTTATTCGTCATAGCAATTGAGTATTAAAATGTTTGAACTTCGCGCCAGTCGAGTTATCTCCTATAGAAACGATCTGTTATCCGGTCTCACCGTTGCCTTGGCCCTAGTGCCAGAGGCAGTGGCCTTTGCCTTTGTCGCCGGTGTTGATCCTCTGGTCGGTCTCTACGCTGCCTTTATGGTGGGCCTGATCACTGCCTGTATTGGCGGTCGTCCTGGCATGATCTCCGGCGCCACTGGTGCGCTGGCCGTGGTTATGGTGTCACTGGTTGCCGATCATGGTGTCCAGTATCTGTTTATGACTGTAGTGCTGATGGGCTTTTTGCAGATCCTTGCCGGACTGTTCAAGCTCGGAAAGTTTATTCGTATGGTGCCGCACCCAGTAATGCTCGGTTTTGTTAACGGCCTGGCCATTGTGATTTTTCTCGCTCAGCTGAGTCAGTTTGGCGTCGCTGGCGAGCCAGGTTGGCTAGAGGGTACTAGCATGCAGGGGTCGATTATCGACGTTGCCTGGATGACTGGCGAAGCGCTCTATACTTTGCTCGGTCTGATTTTCTTGACCATGGCGATTATTCATCTGCTGCCACGTTTCACCAAGGCCTTGCCTTCATCTCTAGTGGCGATTGTCACTGTGACTTTGATTGTGATGTATTTTGATGTGGACACCAAAGTGGTTGGCGATGTCGCCTCGATTGCCGGCGGGCTGCCGAGCTTCAATATTCCTGAGGTGCCGTTTACCTTTGAAACCCTGTTTATTATATTGCCTTACGCGATCGTTTTGGCCGCCATCGGTCTGATCGAATCGCTGCTGACGTTACGCCTGATCGACGAGATCACCGAAACTCGCGGCCAGGGTAATCGCGAATGTATCGGCCAGGGTGTGGCCAATACAGTTACTGGATTATTTGGCGGTATGGGCGGTTGCGCGATGATCGGCCAGAGCATGATCAATGTGAACTCTGGTGGGCGCGGGCGTCTATCTGGTATTACTGCAGCTGTTTCTCTATTGCTGTTTATTCTGGTGGGCTCTGCACTGATTGAGATTATTCCACTGGCTGCTCTGATCGGTGTGATGTTTATTGTTGTTATTGGTACCTTTGAGTGGAGTAGTTTCCGCATTATGGGCAAGATTCCACGCAGTGACGCTTTGATCCTGATATTAGTCTCTGGCGTTACAGTAGTCACCGATCTGGCCTTCGCAGTAGTGGTCGGCGTCATTGTCTCAGCCTTGGTGTTTGCCTGGGAGCATGCGAAATTTATTCGTATTGAGGCCCGCGAAGATCATAAAGGTTCTACGGTTTATGCTGTTACCGGTCCGCTGTTTTTTGGTTCCGTGACCTCATTTCTCGATCGCTTTGACCCGAAGCAAGACAATGACGATGTAGTTATCGATTTCGCTCGTTCACGAGTAGCTGACCACTCAGGTCTTGAAGCTATTGATACCCTGGCTGATCGCTATTTGAGTGCGGGTAAAACCCTGCACCTGGTTCACCTTAGCGATGAGTGTCGCAAGTTATTAAAGAAGGCGGGCAATATGGTTGAGGTCAAT
>CAWLBR010000228.1:0-3339 GCA_963855085.1 Gammaproteobacteria bacterium | reverse complement strand
CCGGAGCGGCCTCGCAGCTGATTATCTATACGGCGCGACTCGTGGCGTTCGGTGGCCACTATATGCAGGCCGCCGGCTTCGATTACTGTTTTATGGCGCTCTTGCCACTCGGCTCTAAGGGTTGCCAGTCGAGTTTCACTGGGATTATCCAGCTCTTTGATCTGGGCTTCGACATTGCCGCCCAAGACGATATCTGTACCGCGACCGGCCATGTTGGTGGCGATGGTCACTGCACCAGGCAGTCCGGCTTCGATAATAATATTGGCTTCACGCTCATGCTGCTTGGCGTTCAGAACATTGTGCTTAACCCCGGCCTTTCTGAGCATCTGCGAGAGTAACTCGGAGGTTTCAACCGAGGCAGTACCCACCAACACTGGCGCGCCTTTGGCTGTAATGTCGGCGATATCTTCGATCACTGCTTCGTACTTTTCTTCTTGGGTTAAAAACACCAGGTCATTGAGGTCTTGACGCTTAACGTCGACATTGGTGGGGATAACCATAACTTGCAGACCGTAGATCTGCTGGAATTCGAAGGCTTCGGTATCAGCAGTACCGGTCATGCCGGCGAGCTTTTCATAAAGGCGGAAATAATTCTGGAAGGTTGTAGAGGCCAATGTTTGGCTCTCTTGCTGAATATCCAGCCCTTCTTTGGCTTCAATGGCCTGGTGCAACCCCTCAGAGAGACGACGTCCTGGCATGGTGCGGCCGGTGTGTTCATCGATCAATACAGCTTGGTTGTCCTGGACTATATATTCGACATCTCGCTGAAACAGGTTTTGCGCGCGCAGTGCCGAGTGCACATGGTGCAATAGTCCTAGGTTGGCAGCCTGATAGAGACTCTCGTCAGCGGTAAGTAAGCCCTCACCTATCAAGATGTCTTCAACCTTTTGAAAGCCATCTTCCGAGAGCTCGACTGAGCGAGTCTTTTCGTCGACAACAAAATCACCCGGCTCTTCTTCAGTGCCTGGATCAAGTTTCAGGGTCAGGGCATTAACACTGCGATAGAGGGAAGAACTGTCTTGAGCGGCGCCAGAGATAACCAGAGGCGTGCGCGCTTCATCAATGAGGATCGAATCCACTTCGTCGACTATGGCAAAACTCAGACCGCGCTGGGATTTATCATCCTCGCGCAGGGCCATATTGTCGCGCAGATAGTCGAAACCAAATTCATTGTTAGTGCCATAGGTGATATCCGCGGCATAGGCTTCACGGCGACTGCTGGGGCGCAGTGTCTCGTCACCCTGATCCATAATAAAAGAGTTGGGACTGTCGGGGCCCTGATAGGACTGAATTACGCCAACCGAAAGGCCCAAGGCCTGATAAAGCGGTCCCATCCACTGGGCATCGCGACGGGCCAGATAATCATTTACCGTGATCACATGCACGCCATGGGCCGGCAGCGCATTTAAATAGGCCGCTAAGGTGGCGACCAATGTTTTACCTTCACCGGTACGCATTTCAGCAATGCGTCCCTGATGCAGAGTCATGCCGCCGATCATCTGCACATCGAAGTGGCGCATGCCCATCACTCGATTGGACGTCTCGCGGACCAGGGCAAAAGCTTCTGGCAGCAGTTCGTCGAGGCTGCTGCCCGCTTCTAGCTTGCCCCTCAGGCGCAGGGTTTCAGCTTTGAGATCGACATCATTGAGCGCGGCTAAACCGGCCTCTAACTCGTTGATTTTGAGCACAGATTTGCCGAGCTTGCGAATTTCTCGGTCGTTTTTGGTACCGAAAACTTTTTTGAATATATTTGCGAACATTTTAATTTTTTTCCATCAATAGATAAGGAGACTTCCAGGGCAATAGATAACCAGAGTGTCGACCGACTCTACCTAGGGCTTACGCCATCTGTAGGGGTCTGACAGTTGTGCAGGAGTGTTAGCGGTGGGTCTTGTGGATATAGCTTGCGGGATCGACAGTGCGGCCGTTTTTGTACACTTCGAAGTGCACATGGGGACCTGTAGAACGACCAGAACTGCCCATATTGGCAATCTGCTGACCTTTTTTGACTATGCTGCCAAGGGTCACTAGGTTTTCATCATTGTGGCCATAGCGAGTGATAAACCCATCGCCGTGGGTGATCTCGACCATATTGCCATAACCACTGCGCTTGCCAGACCAGGTCACTACGCCAGAGGCGACGGCAACCACGTCTGATCCCTTTTTACCGGCAAAATCAACGCCTCCATGCCAGCGCTGTTCACCGTGAAACGGGTCACTGCGCATGCCGTAAGAGGAGGACATCCAGCCTTTGGTGATGGGTCTGCCAGCGACGGTCTGCTCTTTCTTGAGCCTATTATCAGACATCATGGAGGTGAGTATCTGCAACTGGGATTCACGATTGTCGAGCTTGCGGTCGAGCTTATCAAAGATCGCGGTTAACTCTGGCTGCACGCTGATTGAACTTATGCTGCGCTGCAAGGGTGAACCCTCGGGGCCACCTATGCCGGGACTGTCGGAGAAATTGAATTCGCCGTCTTCAAGGCGCGCTATCTGGGTCAGTCTTTCACCCAGTGCATCGAGACGAATCAGACGCGAACGCATCTCGGCTAATTTGACTGTCATGGCATTCAGGGTACGACTGGCTTCAATGCGCCCGCTATCCACTTCTTGCTGCTGCAACACCAGTTCGTGCTGCATCTCACTAATATTGTTTTCGACAAGCAGTTCCCAGCGACCGTCGGCGATTTTAACGCCTAATAGTGTGCCTGTGGCTACAGGTATACCCAATAATAAGACAGACAGCAGTCCTTTGGCCCAACTATTGAGGCTCAGGGTACGGACTTTTTCGGCCCGGTTGCTGATCAGAATGATTTTCACTGTCTGTTAATAACCCGCTCTCTGGTTTCTGATATCTGGTGCTTATTAACTATTTTATAAACTAGCTTACTAACTATTTTGTTAGCGATCTTAATTACTGTCTTATTTACTATCTTGTTAATGTCTAGCTGGCTTTCATGTACTGAATAGGGACATCTTCTGGATTATCGATAAATGTCACGACTTCCCAGGCATCGGTGTCGGCAATCAGTGCTCGCAGGGCGGCATTATTCAGTGCATGGCCGGATTTATGGGCGCTAAATTCGCCAATCAGGCTGTTACCCAGCAAATAGAGGTCGCCGATGGCATCAAGAATTTTATGTTTTACAAATTCATCTTCATAGCGCAGCCCCTCTTCATTCAAAATCTTAAGGTCGTCCACCACAATGGCGTTCTCAAAACTGCCACCGCGGGCCAGGCCCACGGAGCGCAGATATTCAAACTCGTGCATAAAACCAAAGGTTCGTGCGCGGCTGACTTCTTTTACAAAGGAGGTGCTGGAAAAATCAATACTGGCGG
>CAWLBR010000227.1:0-3357 GCA_963855085.1 Gammaproteobacteria bacterium | reverse complement strand
GCATACGGTGGATATTCCAGGGTCCCGGAGTACAGGTTGTGGCATTGGTGCCAGTGGCTGGGCCAGTGCCGCCGCCGAGCATGGTGGTGACACCGGACATCAGTGCCTCGTCAATTTGCTGGGGGCAGATAAAGTGTATATGCGAGTCAACGCCACCGGCGGTGAGAATATGACCTTCACCGGCGAGCACTTCAGTGCCGGCGCCAATAATAATATCGACGCCACTCTGGGTGTCGGGATTGCCGGCTTTACCTATGGCCGCAATGCGCCCATTTTTAATTCCCACATCGGCTTTAACTATGCCCCAGTGGTCAATAATTAGCGCATTGGTAATTACTAGGTCGACGGTCTCTGCACTGGGTCGCTGGCTCTGGCCCATACCGTCGCGAATCACTTTGCCGCCGCCAAATTTAACTTCGTCGCCATAGAGGGTGAAGTCTTTTTCCACCTCTAACCAGAGCTCGGTATCCGCCAGGCGAACTTTGTCGCCGGTGGTGGGGCCGAACATTTCGGCATAGGCCTGTCTTGAAATGGATCTTGGCATTGGTTACTCCTGGCCTGTGCTTTTATTTTGTGTTTTTAGATTGGAGTGCGAGGCGATCAGTAGTGCTCGCTTGCACCCCATCCTCTACCTGACCCATGACCTTGCCCTGGAAACCATAGATATGCCCAGAGCCGCCGTACTCGACTAATTCAATAGTGCGTTCCTGCCCCGGTTCAAAACGCACCGCAGTACCAGAGGCAATATTCAGTCTGTAGCCAAGGGTTGTTTCACGCTCAAAAATCAACGCGTCGTTGACTTCAAAAAAATGATAATGGGAGCCGATCTGAATCGGTCGATCGCCAATATTGGCCACTGAAACAATCACTAGATTGCGTCCAGCATTGAGTTCGATGTCGCCAGGGGCGGTGATGCATTCTCCGGGGATCATGGGCAGCTCCTAGACAATTGGATTATGGACGGTGACAAGTTTGGTGCCATCGGGGAAGGTGGCTTCCACCTGCACGTCGTGAATCATTTCCGGAATGCCGTCCATGACGTCGTCTGCGCTGAGCAATGTGCGGCCAAAGTCCATCAGCTCAGCCACAGTGCGGCCATCGCGAGCGCCTTCGAGAATTGCACCACTGATAAAGGCGATGGCTTCCGGGTAGTTAAGTTTTAAACCACGGGCCTTGCGTCGTTCGGCCAACAGCGAGGCTGTAAACAACATCAACTTATCTTTTTCGCGGGGGGTTAATTCCATGGTCAGTTCACCATTCAGGTGGCCCAGATGCGTGGCGAGCAGGCCGGTTTATGCAACCATTCACTGCGCAACTGCGTCCACAGCTGGGTAAAAATATTTAGTATCGGCTCGATTTGAGTGCCCAATACCCTGAGGACCAGAATGTCGTCAACCAGAGTGAGGCCGATCGAATCCGAGTAGTGATAGCAATGCAATATGTGTTCCAGTTGATCCCTTTCTGTCTGACTGCAGGGTGCTGCAATAAGGCTGCCCTGCATGGGCATTCCCCGCAGACCGCTGGGTGACATGATCAGTGCGCTATCTTGGGTGCAGAGTTGCTCTACCAATCGCAGTTCACCGTCTAATCGAATTTCGGTGCTGCTGGTGATAGTGCCCTGATCGAAGATTTCACTATTGGCAGGGCGTCCAAAACAGTGCACTTCCCAACCGATAAAACGCCCTCCTGGTGCAATATCAATTTGCGTCTTTAAAACGGACTGGGCGCCGGGGAAGAAAATATTCTGTTGTGGCAACCATTCCACCACTGCATCTTTGGCGACGCTGATTTTTTGTGTCTGACGGCTGACCCGATCGCTCTTGGATCTATAGAATTTTGTTGCCCCGGGGGTGGTGATCAAACAGTGTGCCTTCTCTGCCGCCTGAAGCTTTATTTCAAGGGTATCGCCCCCCACCACGCCGCCCGGAGGGTGAAGGATATAGCTGTGGCAGATATTGCCCTCGGGATAGAAGGGGCGCTGAAGGGTCAGTGGACCTCGCTGCTTTTTGCGCACCAGGCAGGTTTTGTCTCGGCGAATGGCATAGTCGAGTTCGAGCTCGGCAAGCCATCCGCTGGAGGGCTTTTGTTCAGGAGCCGCTAGCTCGGCACTGGGATTGCTCATTGTCTAACTGGCCCGATTGATTTAACAGACTAATAGCATTGCAATAAGGGTGCCACTCGATAGACGGGCTTGATTAAAAATGCGCTTAACTAAAAATACGCTTAACTAAAAATACGCTTAACTAAAAATAGTATTTCGGGATTGGCCGGTGTTCCGCAGGAGCGGAATCTCTATCAGGCAGGCCTGATAGAGATTGGATCTGGAGACTCAGTTGTCAAAATTAACCTTTAATTAAAGGCGCCATCTTATCGATCAGCTGCGCCAGTTCAGGTTTGTGCTGACGAATTTCATCGGCACTTAAACCATGCAGTTCATGAGGGAACACCAACCACTCTTCGGTCTCGTGAATATAGTAGTCCGGTGGGCCGTCAGTCTTGTTGTTATTGGGTTTATAGTAGGGTGTCGCTATGCGAATCTGTGGCGTGTTTTTCTTACAGGCGCTTTTTAGATCCACTGTAGCCTGTTGGATAGACAGCCCGGTGTCATGGACATCATCCACAATCAGCAGTGAGTCCTCAGCTTCAAGCTGGCGAATAATATAGCTGAGTCCGTGGACATGAACGGTTTTGCTGCGCTCTCCCTCACGGCTGTATGAGGAGGTGCGAATGGCAATATGGTCCGACTCTATGCCCAACACATCGAGAAACTCCTGCACCGCAATACCCACCGGTGCGCCGCCGCGCCAAACGCCCACTATATAGTTGGGTCTATAGCCGCTTTCAAACACTTGCCAGGCTAGTTGATAGGAATCTTCGAGTAGTTGTTGGGCTTGAATATAGCGTTTTGACATTAGAGATGGATCCGGAATTTAGTAATCAACGAGCCTGCCATATTAGCATAATCATTTACTGGCTAGTATCGGGCTTATTATTTGGTATCGGTTAGTTGCTAGAGGTTAGCGGGTTGGTTATCCCGCGGATAAAAAAACCCGGACTAATTAATAGTCCGGGTTTTTTTATTACTAGATTTAACACTTTATAAGTAATTGCTCAAATTAGAAATCCATAGAGAAGCGTGCCATAAACTGACGCGGACCAATCAGCTCATCGCCAGTTGCGCCAACACCAAAGACATCAGTAAAGCGTGCATTGATACCCGCTTCATCAGAGAGGTTCTTACCGATCAGCTCAACGCGCCAGTCTTTGCCCTCTGGGCGCAGGCCAACAACCAGGTCAATCACGTTGTAGCTCGGCACCACATCGGTCGCATCATTGTTGAAGATACGGTGCTTAAAC
>CAWLBR010000226.1:0-3359 GCA_963855085.1 Gammaproteobacteria bacterium | reverse complement strand
TATCATGGCACCTCTTTAGCCACGGCTAGCCTTACAGGTTTGCCCTCGTTCCATACCGCCTTCGATCTGCCGATCAATAACATTCTCCACACAGAGTCTCCTGACTTCTTTCGTCATGGCTTAGAGGGCGAGACCCAGTTGGAATTTTCTGCGCGCCGGGCCCAGCAGTTAGAAGAAATGATCCTCCGTGAAGGCACAGATACTGTGGCCGCTTTTATCGCTGAGCCTGTGTTGGGTGCGGGTGGCGTTGTTCCCCCACCTGAGGGCTATTTTGCGGCTATCCAAAAAGTGCTTAAACGCTACGATATATTATTTATTGTCGATGAAGTGGTCTGTGGCTATGGCCGTTTAGGCAAGTGGTTTGGCAGTGAAATGTATGACCTTAAACCCGACATGATGACCACGGCTAAAGCGCTAACCAGTGGCTATTTTCCTTTTTCAGCCACCTTTATTTCCGATGAAATTTGGCAGTTACTAAAGCAGGGTTCAGTTAAGTATGGCAACTTCGCTCACGGTTATACCTATGCAGGTCACCCCATAGGTGCGGCCGTTGCCTTGGCTAATTTGGATATTATTGAAAACGAAAAGCTGGTAGATAATGCCGCTAATGTCGGCGCCTATTTTCATCAGCAATTAAATCAACGCTTTGCCAATGACGAGTTTGTTGCCGAGGTCCGCGGGGTCGGCATGATCGCCGCTGTGCAGTTAGTCAAAGATAAAAACTCTAAAACCTTTTTCGATAAGTCGACAAAAATTTCTGCCAAAGTTGCCCAGCAATGCTACGAAAATGGATTGATTTCAAGACCACTGCCCTCATTGGATTCAATGGCTTTCTCGCCACCACTGATTTGCACCACAGAGGATATTGACAATATCGTCAATATTTTTGATCAGTCGGTACGCAGTGTAATGGCGCAAGAGCTTTAATGTTAGCAGCGTCAATTAAGCTTAAAAAATTATTCCAAGGTGTTTCATTATGATTATCGTTAGACCGATTAAAGAACAGGATATTGATAACTTACTGCGTCTCGCAGAAGCCGCCTATCCTGGCATGACAACATTGCCCCCAGACCGCGATGCACTGACCAAAAAGATTGCCAAATCGACAGCGAGTATCACCAAGCAGGTTACAGAGCCAGGGCGTGAAAACTATCTGCTGGTGATGGAAGATACAGTGACTGGGCAGTTAGTTGGCACCGCCGGCATTATTGCTCAGCTGGGAGAGGATGATCAGTTTTACTCCTACAAGCTGAATAAGGTGACTCACAGCAGTAAAGCTCTTGATAAAAAAGTCAGTGTCGAAACGTTGAATTTATCCAACCACTTTGAGGGTTTTGCTGAAGTGGCGACATTATTTTTGGATACGCCCTACCGCGAAAAAGGCAATGGCAAGTTGCTCTCCCGCAGTCGCTATTTATTTATGGCGGAATTTAGAGAGCGGTTTCCCGATCAGGTGATGGCGGATTTACGGGGCTATTACGATGAACAGGGCCGCTCGCCATTCTGGGATGCCATTGGCCAACATTTCTTTGATATGGATTTCAATGCAGCGGATTTATTTGGTGCCCTAAACGGCAATCAGTTTATTGCTGACCTAATGCCCAAGCAGCCTATCTATGTGAATCTTCTATCGCAAACCGCGCGAGATGTGATTGGCAAACCCAATGACGAGGGCAGGGCCGCCTTAGCCATGCTTGAGAACGAGGGTTTTCTTTGGCGTGGGCAGATCGATATCTTTGATGGTGCCCCCAGCGTCGATACTTTTATTGACCATATTAAAACTATTAGGTCGAGCTCCACAGCAAAAATTGCAGGTCATGTGAGCCCTTCTGATGATACTCAATACCTCGTCTGTGGCGGCGATATTGGTTCTTTCGCGGCCTGCATTAGTACTCTTGAAATATCGTCTGATGGCGATGTCTTGCTGCCCGCAGAGACCTTAAGTGGTCTTGGGCTATCAGTAGGCGGCTGTGTGAGATATGTAGCGCTGTAGTGCTGATTAATCCGGTATAGATCCTCATTTGAGAAGACAGAAAAACAGGAAGTGAACAGTGCCCCATGCAACAGTACCCCATGCAGTTGAGATGAACTTTGATGGACTGATTGGCAGTACCCACAACTATGCGGGTCTGTCTCATGGCAATCTGGCCTCTGCGGATAATGCCAAACGGCTATCCCATCCCCGGCAAGCCGCCAAAGAGGGCTTGGCCAAAATGTATCGTCTGCATCAGTTGGGCTTGAAGCAGGGGGTTCTTATCCCTCAGGAGCGGCCCGATATAGCCACGCTGCGACAGCTAGGCTTCAGTGGGACTGATTGTGCGGTGATAGCAAAGGCTCATAAAACGGCGCCCCATCTATTGGCTATGTGCTATTCGGCCTCTTCTATGTGGGCCGCGAATGCTGCGACAGTTTCTCCCAGTTCGGATACTCAGGATGGGCGAGTTCACTTCACTCCGGCAAATCTTAAAAGCATGTTTCACCGCTCCATAGAACAGGGCAGCACCAGTAAATTACTGAAAGCGGTGTTTAATAATGATCAGCATTTTGCTCACCACAATGCACTGGGTGGCGGCGTCCATTTTGGCGATGAAGGCGCAGCTAATCACAATCGTCTCTGTGCGGAATACGGGGAGCAGGGCATTGAACTATTTGTCTATGGCAAACAGGATTTCGGTGATGCGCTGGCTACTACTCGCTTCCCTGCCAGGCAGTCCTTAGAGGCGTCCATGGCTATAGCCCGCAAGCACGGGTTGCACGCCGGCAAGGTGATTATGGCGCGCCAAAGCTCAGAGGTGATCGAGGCCGGTGGCTTTCATAATGATGTGGTCAGCGTAAGCAATAAAAATGTGCTGTTTATGCATGAGTTGGCCTTTGCCGACAAAGCCAATCTATTTAAACAGGTGGCCATGGCCAGTGGCGATCAGCCAATACATTTTGTCGAAGTGCCGAATCAGGCGATCTCTCTGCATGACGCGATCAAGTCTTATCTGTTTAATTCCCTGCTGGTTAATCTGCCAGGTACTAAGGGCATGACCTTGATATTGCCCATGGAAAGTAGAGAGAATGCAAACGTCTATCAGTATCTGCTGGGTCTTATTCAGCAGGATACGCCGATTAAAAATCTCGAATTTGTCGATGTTCGCCAGAGCATGCGCAATGGCGGTGGTCCCGCCTGTCTGCGCCTCAGGGTAGTGTTAAATGAGCAAGAGCTAGCTCAGGTTAACCCATCCTTTGTATTGACCGACAGGCTGTTTACAACTCTAAACCAATGGGTGGATAAGCATTATCGCGACGAACTGAGCGCCAGTGATTTAGCCGATCCTGATTTACTTCTTGAGGGTAGGGCAGCCCTTGATGAG
>CAWLBR010000225.1:0-3366 GCA_963855085.1 Gammaproteobacteria bacterium | reverse complement strand
CCCGCTGGCGGAGATGAACTGCAGGGTATTAAACGCGGCATTATGGAATTGGCCGATTTGATTCTGGTGAATAAATCCGATGGCGATCAGGCCAATGCTGCCAAGCAAACCAAAGGCGATTATGCCGCGGCACTGCATTTTATGAAGTCGCGCTTTGCCAATTGGCAGCCTCAGGTGCTGGCCTGTTCATCGACGCAAAACAAAGGTATTGAAGAAGTCTGGGAGCAGGTTAACGCCTTCCGTTCGGCTCTAGATGCCGATGGCGAACTGCAACAACAGCGCGCCCAGCAGGCACGCTCTTGGATGTGGGCCGAAACCGCCGAGGCGTTGGTCAGTGATTTGAAAAGTGATGCCAAGGTCAAAGCACTGGTTCCCGAGTTGGAACAGGCAGTGCTCGATGGTCTGTTGCCGGCCACTGTTGCGGCTCAGCGATTGATTGATTCTTTTAAGAGCTGATTTTTACGGACTAGTGTTACTAGCTATCTCTTTTAACCTGCATTTTACGACGAACAGCTAACCGATATTTTCTCTGCCCAATCCGGTGGCAGCCCAGCATACTGTTGCGCCTCTGGATGTTCTTCACAGGGACTCTGCAACACTTTCAGCAGTAGATTTACCTCAGAGTAATCACCCGTCTGAGCCTTTTCGATTGCCGCTTGGGCCATATAGTTGCGCAGCACATACTTTGGATTCACTGCGCGCATATTATCCCGGCGCTGTGCATCACTCAGGTCTTGCTGACCCAGCCGTGCAAGATATTTCACCGCCCACTGATCAAAACCTTCCCGATCAATAAACTGATCTCTGACCGCTTGGTTGGATTCGCTAAAATCACAGAGGGATCTAAACAATATTGTGAAATCAACATTGTTGATCTGCATTAAATCCAGCAGCTCATTGGATAACAGCTCGTCATCAGTCTGGTATTTTTCCAATCCCAGCTTGCTCGCCATAATGGCGCGGAACTGGTTTAAAAACTCGGGCTCATACTGCTTCAATACATCAATAAGCTCATCACTGCTCAGTAACGAGGTCAGGGAGGTAGCCAGTGCATTGAGATTCCACAGGCCTACCGAAGGCTGGTTCTTAAAGGAGTAACGACCATTGGTGTCTGAGTGGTTACAGATAAACTCCGGATCATAGTTATCCAAAAATCCAAAGGGACCGAAGTCCAAAGTGTCACCGAGTATCGACATATTGTCGGTGTTCATCACGCCGTGATTAAATCCAACTGACTGCCATTGGGCGATCATTTTGGCGGTTTTAAAAACAGTATTTTTAAATAATTTTATATAACGATCTTTGTCTTCTGTCCACTGTGGGAAGTGTCGTTGCACAACGTAGTCGGCGAGCGCGCGAACCGATTCTGGCTGGTTGCGATAGTGAAAATGTTCAAATGAACCAAAGCGAATATGGCTGCGGGCAACACGGCAGACTGTCGCGCCGGATTCCACTTCTTCGCGATAGACTGCTGTTTTACTGTCTACCAGACTCAGTGCTCTGGTGGTGGCAATGCCCAATCCATGCATGGCTTCGGAACAGAGATATTCACGGATACTAGAGCGTAACACTGCACGGCCATCGGCAAAGCGGGAGTAGGGGGTTGGGCCTGCGCCTTTGAGTTGGATGTCCCAAAGTTCACTGTCTGAGAGTTCACTGTCTGAGAGTTCACTGCCACCGTTGTTCATTTTAGTCACTGGCAATTCACCGAGCGTCATAGCCCGACCATCCCCAAGCTGACCGGCCCAGACACCAAATTGATGTCCCGAGTAAACCAGCGCAATGGGTTTGATATTGGCAGTCATAAAGTTGCCGCTCATCACTTCCAACATTTCCGGGCTGTCTAAATTGTCCGGATCAATGCCCAGTTCTTCTGCCAGCAGCTTATTGCTGCTGACCACTATCGGGTCGAGCAAGCGCGCTGGCATCACCGGACTAAAGTGCGAGTCCTCCTGTTCTTTAAAACCTTCAAAATAGGTATGTTCTAAGCGGTCGATAAATAAAGTCATTAGATTCCGGCGTTTTCTCTGCTGATACGAGCGAGATTGTCTGAATGAAGGCTGCTGATATAGAGCCAGTTATCGGTTTCCATCGCACCGGTGTTGGTGTGATGTTCGCCGTTGGGGTCCTGAAGTGAAGTGATCACCGCGCCCTCTTTATCCATGGCAAAAACATGGCTGTAGGGCACTGCCTGGGGACGCATGCTAGCGGGCAAGCGCTGAACTATTTTACGTAAAAACGGCGAGGCTGACATGTCATCAAGCTGTTGACTTCGCGGTGATACTAGGCCAACCCAAAAGCGTCCATCGCGACCTCGGACAATATTGTCGGGGAAGCCGGGCAGATTGTCGATCAGCACTTCCGAGGTGCCAGCTCGATCACCTTTCAGCCAGTATTTATGTAGTCGGTAAGAGCCCGTTTCATTCACTAAAACAAAGCTGCTGTCTTCGGCAACGGCGACGCCATTAGAAAAGTTGAGACCCTCCATAAGCATACTGGTGGATTGGTCTGCTGGATCATAGACCATCAGACGACCATGGCCGCCATGCTCCATGGTGTCCAATAGACTGGCCGCATAGGTGCCACCATTCGATTGAGCGCCAAACTTGGTAGAGGCGTCGCTGAAATAGATTTTGCCCTCTGCATCCACATCCACGTCATCGACATATTCCATGGGCACGCCATTGTAGCTGTCGGTGAGCACGCTGATTTCGCCCTCGGGGGAAACACTGAGCAGGCCTTTGTAGGCATCGGCAATCAGTAAATTGTCCTCAGCATCAAAGGCTAATCCCAGGGGACTGCCTTCGGTATTGACCCATTTAGTCATGGTGCCAGTGGCTTCGTTGAAACGAATAATCCAACCCTCGCGGGTGGCGGTATAGATCTCGCCATTGAGCAGTGCCAGTCCCTCCGGACCGTGAGTGTCTTCCAACTCCAATATTTCAATTTTATCGAGGCGAGTATTCTGTTCGAAATCACCGACATAATATTGGTTCACCGGTGCATTCCAGCTAACCGGATCAATGGGCACTGGCCATAACAGTAGATAGGCAAAAAGGGCGATGATGATAAACAGGCTGGTTCTTAGCATGGTGGTTTGCTCCCGGCTCTTTTAATAAGGTGTAATAAAGAATTTATTAGTCAGCTCTGCTAAGCATGGTGCGCTAGTGCCCCGGCTTAATCAACCTTGGGCTGTCTGCGGTTTTCCCTTGGTCTGCTGTGGCCGGTCATGTAAAATGCGCGGCTTATTAGCCGTTGATAAAAGATTATTTCATGGAAGTTAATCCGCTCTATAACGCCCTCGATGACCTGCAGGCACGCACCGACGTGTTGAGGGGGTATCTTTGACTACGATAACCGCAAAGA
>CAWLBR010000224.1:0-3381 GCA_963855085.1 Gammaproteobacteria bacterium | reverse complement strand
GGAAGATCTGGTGTTTATTCCCAGTACTGGCGCTTACAGTCTATGTTGCGCCAGTGACTTTAATGGCTTTGCCATTCCTCGACTTGTGATGGTCGCTTGACCGCGGAAGCTCTTAACCGAAATAGCTCTTAACCGAAATAGCTTTTTACCCTAAGCGCCTTTATCCCAGCGCCCTCCACCCCAGAGCCTTTCCTGCTTACACAGAAAAGTGTTCGGCAGTCAGATCCAATGCCTTAGTGGCGCGCTCAATCAGCGTATCGATCTCGGCATCAGTGCAGATCAGCGGTGGTGAAATAATCATTGAGTCACCCACGGCGCGCATCACCAAACCGTTTTCTATTGCCAAGTCGCGGCAGATTCCACCGGATATCTGATCCGGCGCCAAGCGCTCGCGAGTGTCTTTATTACGCACCAATTCCATGGAGCCAAACATCCCCAGTCCTCGAGTATGGCCAACAATTGGATGTTCCCTCAGTTCGGCCCAGCGCTTTTGCATATAGGGCGCGGCATGGTCGCGAACCCGGTCGAAAATATTCTCGGACTGCATAATATCCAAGGTGGCCATGGCCGCCGCACAGGCAATGGGATGTCCAGAATAGGTAAAGCCATGGGCAAACTCGCCACCCTTAGCGGTGATCACGCTGGCAATTTTATCGCTGACTAAAACGCCGCCCAGTGGCTGAAAGCCATTGGTCACGGCTTTGGCAAAGGTGATTAAGTCTGGCTCGGTGCCCAGTGTCTGGCTGCCAAAGAGCTCACCAGTGCGACCAAAGCCACAGATCACTTCATCGCTGATAAACAGAATATCCCGTGCTTTAAGAATGCGACTGACCTCAGGCCAGTAGCTTTCCGGTGGCACAATCACGCCTCCAGCCCCCTGAATTGGCTCGGCAATAAACGCGGCAATATTGTCTTCGCCGATCTCGTCGATCTTTTCTTCCAGAGCCCTGGCCGCATTTAGGCCAAACTCTTCAGGGCTGAGATCACCACCATTCACAAACCAATTGGGATCCACTATATGCTCAACGTAAGGCAGGGTTTCGAACTGCTGATGCACAAAACCAAAACCACCCAGGCTAGCCGAGGCGATGGTACTGCCGTGATAGGCATTTTGTCGGGAGATAATAATCCGCTTGTTGGGTTTGTCTTGCAGATCCCAGTAGCGCCGCACCAGACGAATATTGGTGTCATTGGCCTCGGAGCCGGAATTGGTGAAAAACACATGGGTAAAGCGCTCGGGAGCCATATCCACTAAACGCTCGGCAAGCTCAACCGCTGGGGCATTGCTGCACTGAAAGAAATTATTGTAGTAGGGCAGCTGTTCAAATTGACGGCTCACCGCCTCGGCAATGGCCGGTTGACTGTAACCCAGACTGCAGCACCATAGGCCTGACATGCCGTCGAGTATCTGATTATCGTCGGTATCATAGATGTAAATATGCTCTGCCCGATTAATGATTCGCCCTGGCTTCTTTGCGTATTCATTAAAGTCGGTAAACGGATGCAGGTGACGCTGTGCATCGAGCTCTTGCCATTGCTGAGTAGTTCGATTTTTAGTCATAGGGATCGCTGGTGCCATATTGTTGGAATTCACGGCCCCCAGAAACTAACCGTTACAAACTAACCGTTAGAAACTATCCGAGAGCGTGATAATAATGTCTTATTGGGCCATAGAAAATCTATTGGCACATGTACCCAAATGGGTGGTTAACGGGACCGGGCTGGCCTTTTCTGAGCAAAAACAAACACTAAAAGCGGTTAAAAAATCTGGTGGCAGAAGAAATCTGGCTATACACTTAGGCGGCGCCAATCAGTACTGGCAAAGCTTGCTCGGCAGCAAGCGGCCGCAGGGCTTGGCGAGAACAATAAATAATCTGGTTAGACCGTTTCAACAACCCACTTTTAACCCTTAATTTGAAGATAAACGAGGCGAAATATTCGCCGATAATGTTGACTGGGAGAGTTGCTATGACGCACCACATAATTAGAAAGACCTTGATTTCAGCGGCAGTGGCCGCGGCGACCTTGAGTGCCGGACAGCTGTCCGCAGCACAGATCGAAGAGATCATTGTCACCACACAAAAACGCGCACAGTCGCTGCAGGACGTGCCTATTTCGGTGTCCGCCTTTAGTGGCAGCTTTATGGACAAGGCGCAGATCTCTGACGCCAAGCAGGTGGCACTGTTAACACCTGGTGTATCCGGCGATACAGATGACTCGTTTCTCGACTCGATGAATGTTCGCGGCATCAGCACCAATGATTTTGGTGTTGGCGCTGAGCCCTCCATTGGTCTTTACCAAGACGGTATCTATCTGGGCCGCACCGGTGGTGCAGTGTCGAGCTTCTTTGATATTGAAATGGTCGAAGTGGTCAAAGGTCCTCAGGGCACTCTGTTCGGCCGTAATGCCTCCTCAGGTGCAATCTCCATTACTACGGCAAAGCCTACGGGTGAGTTCGGCGGATCCATAGATGTTGGTTTTGGCCAGGATGGTTATGGGGAAGTCACGGCGGTTGTCAATACGCCGATCAATGATCAGTTTAGTGGCCGCTTGGCGGTTTATCACCAGCAGCAGGACGGCTGGGTGACCAATATTAATGACGGCCAGCAGACTGGGGGTGTAGAAAATACAGCCGCTCGCTATACCTTGGCCTTTGAAAATGAAGAGATCACCAGCACTCTGATGTTTGAGTATGAAGATCGTCAGGGACCGCCAACTATTTACCAAGCCTTCGATCCCGATGAAACCGGTCTGCCTTTTTACAGCACCGCTGCCGAGGAAGATCAGTTCTCCTCCGATGTGAGCTCAGCTGATCTAATCGATGAAGGCGAAGTCTGGGGTGTGACCTTAAATGTTGAAGTGGACCTAGGGAATAATTACACACTCAGCTCGACCACTGGCTTGCGCGGCCACAACTACTATTATCTGGAAGATTTTGATGGCGGCAGTAGCTTTCTGTCCAACTACAACCAGATTCAAGAGCAGGACTATCTCAGTCAAGAGTTTCGCATCAATAAAGAGACTGACAGCGTCAGTTGGTTTGTCGGTGCCTCTTGGTACAAAGAAGAACTTAAAGTTCGCTTCAATCAAACCCTAGATGAAGATACTTTTTGTGCGGCTTACGGTACCTATTACGAATATGACGATATCACCGATTGCGCGACTCTCTACGAATACTATGAGTACGATCCTATTGTCGGTATTGGCACACGTAACGATTCGGTTGATGTGGATGCGGAATATGACGGTTGGGGTCTCTACGGCGATGCCACCTTCCATGCCACTGAAGACTTAGACTTTATAGTCGGCGCTCGCTACACCGAAGACAACCGTGATTTCGCCCAGAATTTTGGCGGCGAAGATCGCAATGCCACCTGGTAT
>CAWLBR010000223.1:0-3382 GCA_963855085.1 Gammaproteobacteria bacterium | reverse complement strand
GGCATCGGGGAAAACACCCACCGCGCCACTCCGTAACGCAAGCCAATCTGGTAGACTTTGACCACGGGCGTGCCGCAATCGGTCCTCTGCATCTAGGCTGTAGAGATCGTCTGGTGGAAGGCGCGACTCGGGCACAGTGGCCAGAACGTGCTCCAAGCTTGCATCTGGAAGAGGCTTGGATTCCCCGATTAGACCCTCCAGAAAGCGCAAGGCCGCAGCACTCAATTCATAGTCAAGCGCATTGTCGTCGTCGCCCCAACCATTCCATCTCTTCATCTTAGACACCTGATACTGTTATGAGCCCAAAAACCTCCACTGCTGAACAGAGTCTTCAGCTGTCCACGGGAGCCTTCTCGACAAAGCTTGTGAGCGGGGATTTTAAACCTTTGTTTGATGATTTAGTAGAAAGTTCTGCGTAAACAGAAGTGTGTCCACTATCCCTTAGAGAATCGCCTCTCCTGCCTCCTAAAAACGTCGGATAGGCCGGTTGCAGTCTGGGTGAACTCATAGCTCGCTACTGCGGAAGTTGTCGCTCTAATATGCCGGCCATCGGATGGTCGATTAAATTCGAATTATCTATTGATGGATATCGGTGTCGCGGCTATTCTGAGTGATACGCAATAAACATTTTGGAGCAGTAGCCGAATGTACGATGAGTTAAGGAATGTCTGGGACGAATTGACGGCCGCCGGGCAATTGTTTGAGATCGAAACCCTAGAAGTGCGCGGCTATCCAGTGCGCAGCTATAAACACGCGCCTGCATCTTTACGTGAGATCTGGCAGGGTACTGCTGCTTATCAGGATCGGGAATATCTTGTGTTCCAAGACGAACGTTACACGTACACGCAAGCTCATGAAGTAACGGCCTCCATCGCCAACTGGCTTTCGATACAGGGTGTGCAACCCGGTGATCGAGTTGCAATTGCTATGCGAAACTATCCGGAGTGGATGCTGGCCTATTGGGCCGTTGTGTCGATGGGTGCTGCTGTCGTTGGTATGAATGCATGGTGGGTGCCAAAGGAGATGCACTACGCATTGAAAGATTCGGAGCCTAAGGTGATGATCTGCGATGAAGAGCGTCTTTTACGGTTCGAAGAGATCCGCGAAGACTTTCAGAGTCTGATTGTCTGTGGAGTGCGCTTGCGCGATGGCGTGCCCGATAATGTGGTGGACTGGCGTGAGGTCATTAATACTGAGAGCGCCATGCCCGAGGTGTCTGTCGATCCGGATGATGATGCCTGCGTGTTTTACACCTCTGGGACTACGGGCACCCCCAAGGGTGCTCAATTAACGCATCGCGGCTGCGTGTCAAATTTGATGAATATCGGTTTTAATCGTACTTTGCAGTCCACCGCCCTGGCCAGGGCAGGTGTCGAAGCGAAAGGCACAATGGATCCCGAGCAGATCCCTATAGCGCTTGTTGCCACTCCTCTATTTCACGTGACGGGTAATAACTGTGTGGCACAAGGGATCGCCGCTACAGGCGGTAAATTAATACACATGTACAAATGGGATGCTGGCGAAGCACTGCGTATTATAGAGGAGGAAAAGGTGACGACCTTCAGTGCCGTGCCTATGATGTCACGCGAAATGATGCTTCATCCTGATTTTGCCACTAGGGATACCTCCAGCCTTAAAAGTATGGGCGGTGGTGGGGCCGCAGTGCAGCCTGATCTGACGCGTAAAATGAATAAAGTAATGAAAAATGCGGCGCCAGGTGCCGGTTATGGTATGACGGAAACCTGCGGCGTTATTTCAGTCTTATCGGACGTTTATCTGGTCGACCGCCCAGAAAGTGTTGGCCGTGCGTTACCAACCTTTGAAGCCAAGTGTGTGAATGAAACTGGCGATACCGTTGCAACCGGTGAGGCTGGGGAACTTTGGGTGCGAGGTGCCTGCGTCATAAAAGGCTACCTGAATCGACCCGAGGCCACGGCCCAGGAGATAACGGATGGCTGGCTTCACACGGGCGACGTCGCATATATGGATGGAGATGAGTTCATCTATCTTGTAGACCGCGCCAAGGATATGGTGCTCCGTGGCGGTGAAAACGTGTACTGTGCGGAAGTAGAAAGTGCACTCTTTGAGCACGAGTCAGTCGCAGAGTGCGTAGTCTTTGGTGTTGAAGACGAGCGCCTGGGAGAGGAGGTTGCGGCAGCCATTTATTTGACGCAAGTGGGTTCTGTAGATACGGAGGGACTGCGCGCATATCTGAGGGAGACACTATCGTCTTATAAGATACCCCGCTACATATGGCTCGTGGATGCGCCGCTGCCGCGCAATGCCAACGGAAAATTCGTAAAACGCGAAGTACGCGATTTACTTGATTTGGCGGATGCACAGTAGCACCAAAAACCGAGTATTTACCTAACACAAGAGACCAGGCGTGCTATGAGCAATATCAATATGAATGATGACCCCCGTATCGATCCGCGCATCAAGGCTTTGATGGGGGGCATGTTGTTGCCTCCGGGCTCGAACGTCAATAGCCGCGAGGAAATGCTCGAGCGGGCCAACAGCCCCCAGGCACTGGAGATGGCAGAGGGGCTTAGAGGTTTTATGGAGCTGTGTGACACTCCGGAGATTGCGCCTTCTGAAGGGTTGGAAATCAGCACACTGGAATTTAATTCTGTACCGGACGAGAATAAAATCTTGATTCAGTTTATCCGACCTAAGTCGGAAGAGCGTCTCCCCTGTGTTTACTATATCCACGGAGGTGGCATGCAGGCGATGTCCTGTTTTGATGGTAACTATCGGGCATGGGGCAAGATTATTGCTGCGCAGGGAATCGCTGTTGCTATGGTGGATTTCCGTAATGCTCTGACGCCATCTTCCGCAGAAGAAGTGGCTCCCTATCCGGCGGGACTGAATGACTGCGTTGCGGGTTTAAAATGGTTGTCCGGGCAGGCCGAGTCACTGGGTATCGATGCTGCCAGAATTATTGTCGCCGGCGAGAGCGGTGGCGGGAACTTAACACTGGCCACCGGAATGCGACTGAAGCGTGAGGGTATGCTTGGTCTCATTCAGGGACTTTATGCGTTGTGTCCTTATATCGCAGGGGTTTGGCCGTTGCCTCAAAACCCGTCTTCGACAGAGAATAATGGCTTGCTATTGGATCTGCATAACAATAACGGCGCAATGGCTTATGGCATTGAAGAATTGGAAAACCGTAATCCCCTAGCATGGCCTGGTTTTGCACAGGACGATGATGTGGTTGGGTTGCCCCCGATTGTCATCAGTGTGAATGAATGTGACCCGCTGCGTGACGAAGGGGTAAATTTCTACCGGTTACTGATAAAAAATGGTGTTGATGCTCGTTGCCGGCAGGTGATGGGTACCATTCATGGGACAGAGATATTTCCGATGTGTTGTCCGGATATCA
>CAWLBR010000222.1:0-3400 GCA_963855085.1 Gammaproteobacteria bacterium | reverse complement strand
AGCGATTAACTCAGCTTCGCGCACCGACCGGTTGTAGATAGCGCGAGAGTCAAAAGCTGGCGGTTGCAGACGCTCGATCAAACCGAAGGTAATCTTACCGAGAAACGTGTCTCCGCTGCCCACAAGTCGCTTATCAAAGTCGAACTCGCCGGACTGATTAAGAGACGGATGCTCTGGATAGTTGGCAGCTAACACCTCAATCGCATGATCAGCCAGTTCTTGCATGCCCAACATTTGATAACCCTGAGCCATTACCGCAAGACCGTCGGGAACCGCTGGTGTCTGCTGAAAGTTCTCCACCACAAAACGACCGCGATTGGCCGCAGCCAGATAGGCACCACGAGAGAAGTAGTAGTTGGCCACATGTATTTCAGCGCGTCCCAGTTGGTTGCGCAGGTCTACCAAACGCTTGCGTGCATCGGCAGAATAAGGGCTTTTCGGAAAGCGATTTAGCAGCTCCGAGAAAGTGCCAAAGGCATCTCTTGCTGTACCTATATCGCGCATGCTGCTATCAGTGGGTAAAAAGTTGTCAAAGGCACTGGAAGCCTGAGAGACCTCAGAGAGACCTTTTACATAAAAGGCATAATCCACATTAGGGTGCTGCGGGTGCAGGCGGATAAACCGGTCTGCGGCGGCAATGCTAGAGTCGTGGTCACCGGACTTAAACTGGGCATACATTAACTCAAGCTGCGCCTGCTCAGCATACTTGCCGAAGGGAAACTGTGATTCGAGCAGCTGCAGGTTGCTGATCGCTACCGACCAGTTACTTGCGTTGAGACTACTCTGAATTTTTTCGTAAAAATCGACTTCGGTGTAACCAGTGGTTTCGTCTTCGGTAGACTCTTCATCACCCCATCCAAGCCAAGAGCACCCGGAGATAAAAGACAAACTCAATATGAGTAAAATAATTGACCTGATTTTCATGTAATATTCCCAGCCTGAGAAAGTGTCGACGCGCTAGCGATGTAGTCGTGCATTTAACCACACAGCCTGCGGTAAACCAATCTGTGTGGTGTATATAGCTACTGTTAAGGCGCTGGCGAACGAAACCAGCAGTGCAGCCCAAATTGGCAGCCCCCCAAATTCAACGCTAGGACTACCTCGATTGACTGATTTTATTGACCATATAGAACAAAGTGCAACTGTATCTACAGCCGATTGCGGCCGCCGCCTGGATCAAATTGCCGCGGAACTGTTTAGCGACTATTCCCGTTCACGCCTGCAGCTGTGGATTAAATCCGGCGAGCTAACAGTAGACGGGCAACAGCAACCACCGAAATTTAAGCTGCTGGGTGGCGAAAAGATTGCAGTCTCTGCCCAATTAAAAGCCGAGGGGGATTGGCAGGCCGAAGATATCCCGTTGAATATCGTTTTTGAAGACGACAGTATTATCGTTATTAACAAGCCGACTAATTTTGTTGTCCATCCCGCCGCCGGTAATCGCGAGGGCACCTTGCTCAACGCGCTGTTATTTCACTGCCCGCAATTAGAGGCAGTGCCCCGTGCTGGAATCGTCCATCGCCTGGACAAAGACACTACCGGCCTGATGGTAGTTGCCAAAAACCTCGCTGCCCACACTGATCTGGTTGCCCAGCTGCAGGCGCGCACTGTCAGTCGCGAGTATGAGGCTGTAGTCAGTGGAGTAATGACCGGAGGAGGGGTGGTTGATCAGCCCATTGGTCGACATCCCAAACAGCGTGTCAAAATGGCTGTGGTTAGAGATGGCAAAGAGGCGCGCACCCACTATAAAGTGGTCAAGCGCTTTGATGGTCACACCCATATCCGTTTAAAACTTGAAACCGGGCGCACACATCAGATACGTGTGCATATGGCGAGCATCAAATATCCCATAGTCGGCGACCATACCTATGGCGGCCGTTTTCGCATTCATAAAGGGGTCTCCGACCAGCTTCGAGATACTCTGCAACAACTGGGTCGCCAGGCTCTCCATGCCCGAGCCCTAGGTTTGGTCCATCCCGCCAGCGGCGAGTATGTTAGCTGGGAGACCGAACTTCCCGAGGATATGCAGCGCCTTTTGGTTGCGCTAAAGGAAGGCTAGTCTAAAAGGCTAGTCTAAAAGGCTATTCCAAAACAACAAGGAACTCAGGGAGCAAGCCAGTGCCAATCGATGTCATCACTCCCCAATGGCCAGCACCCGCCAATGTGTGCGCAGCCATTACCCTGCGCACAGGGGGTTGCAGCACTGCACCTTTCGATCAGAGCAATCTTGCATTACATGTGCAGGATGATCCGCAAAACGTTATCGCCAATCGTCAAAGCCTAATCCAATCCCTCAAATTACCCACTCTGCCCCTGTGGCTCGATCAAGTTCACAGCACTGATCTAGTGTACGGACCTGAGGCAATCGACTCACCGCGAGCCGATGGCAGCTACAGTGATCAGCCCGGCGCTGTCTGCGCAGTATTAACCGCAGACTGTCTGCCAGTGTTGCTCTGCGATCGCGCTGGCACCCAGATTGCCGCAGCCCATGCCGGTTGGCGCGGACTCTGTGGTGGCATATTGCGCAAAACCGTCGCTACCTTTAAGCAGTCACCCGATCAATTGCTGGCCTACCTTGGGCCCGCCATTGGCCCGCAGGTTTTTGAAGTGGGTGCCGAAGTCTTGCAGGCATTTCTCGATCAAGCGCAAAATCCACAGCATCAACAAGCCATAGTCGCTGCCTTCACCTTGCGTGGATCTACCGCAGACAAGTACCTGGCCAATCTCTACGCCCTGGCACGAGCTGAGCTTCAGGCCTCTGGCGTCAGTCAAATCTATGGCGGCGACTACTGCAGCTACAGCGATTCAGAGCGCTTTTACTCCTATCGGCGGTCGCCAAAAACCGGTCGCAACGGGTCGCTCATTTGGCTGCGCGGATAGCCTCTGTACAGAGCTTGAAATTCCTCTCGTTTTCGCTCTGATAAGACTTGATAACGGGGGGGTGTTCCATTAGAATTGCCGCCCTCTCGCAGAGGCTATTGGCTTCAAGAAAAAAAGCGACGGAATCTGGCTGCTAACTAACTGATGCGGCCACTATAAATTGGAGCAGAACATGTACGCAGTAATCAAAAGTGGCGGAAAGCAGCATCGCGTAGTTGAAGGAGAGACCCTTCGTCTTGAGAAGCTGGATCTAGCGACTGGTGATAATATCGATTTTGAAGAAGTCTTGATGGTCGGCGAAGGTGCCGAAGTCCAGATTGGTGCTCCTCTAGTAGAGGGTGGCAAAGTGACTGCTGAGATCGTTTCTCACGGTCGTGGCGACAAAGTGAATATTATTAAATTCCGTCGTCGTAAGCACTCACGCACACAACAGGGCCACAGACAGTGGTACACAGAAGTCAAGATTACTAGCATTAACGCTGGATAATCCGAAGAGGAAATAGCAATGGCTCACAAAAAA
>CAWLBR010000221.1:0-3420 GCA_963855085.1 Gammaproteobacteria bacterium | reverse complement strand
CAGCTGCCCTGAGGTTCTACGGCCCATTGCGATGCCAGGGGCACTGCGACACTGCTGAGAAAGATTAAAACCGCAACCAATCGGTAGTTAAGCATTTGCGAGCTCGTTGATAAGACTTAAGGGTAAGTTGACCGCGATGGTATGCAAGCTTGCCTGGCAAAGCAAACCAACTGTTCGATTAGGCAGCTCGGTTAGGTCGCTCGGTTGGGCAGTTGCTCGGCTAGAGGGTTAGGGTGCTAGGGTGTTTCTGGTGCAGGGATCTCGGCGCTGTTCGGAATTTTGGCGATTGACCAATTCGCGATGGCCCAGTTGAGAATGGTCGCACTGTCTTCCCTGCGCAGTTCAGCTGGAGGTGCCTGTTGTAGCCACTTGAGAGCCAGCCAGAGGTTGATGGATTCTTTTCCTAGGCTAAGGGCAGGTGCATGATTTTGCTTGCTCAGCTTTTGCCCTTCGCTATTAATCGCTAGAGGCAGATGGCCGTAATGCATGGCTGCTGCCTGCTCGCTACTCGCACCCAAACAGCGTTGCAGATAGATCTGTCTAGGGGTTGAATCAAGCAGATCCGCGCCGCGAATAATGTGGCTGATGTTTTGAAACTGATCGTCGACAGTGACTGCAAGTTGGTAGGAGAACAGCTGGTCGCGCCGTTGGATAACAAAGTCGCCGACGTCGCGGCAGAGATTTTGCTTGTAATCACCCATGATCAAATCATTAAAGGCGATTGTTGAATCATTGCCATCTTCAGGTAATTTCAAGCGAATAGCTGAGTCGGAACCGACTGGACGCCGACGACAGCGACCGTCGTAAATACCACCGAGCCCTGAGACCCTCGAACGATTGCAGTCACAGCTGTAGCTCAATCCATCTCTGTGCAATTGCGCCAATGCCGCTTCGTAGGCATCACTGCGTTGGCTTTGATAGAGCAGCTCGCCATCCCAGAGCAAGCCATGGGATTCGAGTTGTTTGAGAATGACTGTGGTGGCGCCGGGTATTTCTCGCGGAGGATCACTATCTTCGATTCTAACCAGCCACTGGCCCTGATGATGGCGCGCATCGACAAAGCTGGCCAGAGCACAGACTAGAGAGCCAAAATGGAGAGGCCCGGTGGGCGAGGGTGCAAAGCGGCCAATATAGGCTGAGGGGTTTATCATTTGAGCGGACGTTGCCTGACTATTGGCAGATAACTATATCGTAATCAGGTCGCGTAATTAATAGCGCTATCTGATTACGATACCAATCAGCAACTGAGCCGACGGCTTTTTAGCCGCCGGTGATCTGTCTTTCTTTGATCTCATCTAGAGTCTTGCAGTCGACACAGAGGTCGGCTGTAGGGCGCGCTTCGAGTCGGCGAATACCTATATCGACGCCGCACTGATCACAGAAGCCGTAGTCGTCTTCTTCGACGCGCACTAGAGTCTTGTCGATTTTCTTGATCAACTTGCGCTCGCGATCGCGGGTACGCAATTCAAGACTGAATTCTTCTTCTTGAGTGGCACGGTCGGCAGGATCAGGAAAATTCGCTGCTTCGTCTTTCATATGCATAACAGTGCGATCCACTTCTTCCATCAACTCACGGCGCCATGCCTTGAGGATGTCTTTGAAGTGCTCACGCTGCTTTTCATTCATGTACTCTTCATTTTTCGTCTCTACATAAGGAGAGAGACCATGAAGGGTTGCAGATCCAGCGGGAACTGTCTTAGCTTTAGTTTTTGCTGTTGCTGTTGCCATCTCTAACGTCCACGGTTAAATTTCAGACCCTAAATCACAGGACGTGCGTTTATAGAGATATTGGGCCAATTTTTCAAGTGAAATTTACCTTTGGCTACTATAAATATCTTTTTATCCGCATCTGGGGTCGATTAAGCGCCAAATTGGTGCGCATGGACTGTAATTAGTTGCTTTTAACGCAATCATTACAGGGACTAAAATTTTTTTATACCTTCTATTCATAACATAAACCATTAACATTGCCACTTTAAGACGGAAAAATAATGATTCCATGCATATAACTCCCAGCTTGCTCACCGGCACCTTTATTAAGCGCTATAAACGTTTCTTTACCGATATCTGTACCGCAGATGGTGATGTGATCACAGTGCACTGCCCGAATACAGGATCAATGAGAAATTGTCAGGTTGAGGGTTCGCCCTGTTGGTATTCCCTGTCGGATAATCCGAAGCGCAAATTGGCCGGCACTTTGGAAATTGTTACCAGTGCCTTTGGCAATTTAGCGGGGGTGAATACTGGCCGACCCAATCATCTGGTGCGAGAGGCAATTGAGAACGACCTGATTCCAGAGTTGCGTGGTTACAGCAGCCTGCGCGCAGAAGTGCGTTACGGTGAGGAAAAGAGTCGTATCGATCTGTTGCTTGAGGGCAGCGAGGGCAATGAAGATAGCGAGAACGACAGCCAGTCTGGTAATAAAAGGGGTTGTTGCTATGTGGAAGTCAAAAACGTCACTCTAGATTGCGGCGACGGTCGCGCACAGTTCCCCGATTCCGTGACCACCCGCGGCAGCAAACATTTGCGTGAACTCATGGCCATGCGGGCGGCAGGTCATCGGGCAGTGCTGTTCTTTTGTGTGCAATTGAGTGGGATTGAAGAGGTCTCTGTTGCGGCTCATATTGATCCGGTTTATGCCGAGACGCTAACAGCGGCGATTGCCGCTGGGGTCGAGGTGATTGTCTGGCAGGCGGATATGACCGACAGCTGCATTAGTCTGCAGAGGCCCATACGGATAGCCCTTTAAATATACGCCCTTAAAGAGAGCTCTTTAAAACTAGCACTCTACTCGAGATCCCGCAGCGCCGCTTCGCGCAAGTTAATCAGTCGGGCAGGCAGTGCTTGGTCAGCGGCGATAAAGTATTGATCGCCGTCTTGCTTCAAACCTATAGGGGTAAGGTGGTCGCCGACACAGGGCCCGCCAATGCACTCACCGCTATCAATTTGAAACAGCGCGCCATGGGCGGAGCACTGCAATAGTGCGCCATCCAAATCGAGAAACTTTCCCGGCATCCAGTTCAATGGAACGCCCATATGGGGGCAGCTATTCCAGTAGGCATAGAGTTGATTGTCCTGACGAATAGCAAACAGTTTGCGCTCATCTATTTCCAGTTCAATGCTCTGTAATTCTTCGAGGTCACTCAGCTGGCAGAGAAAATAATCCCGTTCAACCTGTTGGTTATTATTGTCCAAAGCGCAGTGCCTCAATTCGTTCTTCTAATGGTGGGTGAGTCATAAATAGTCTCGAGGGTCGCTTTTTCCAGCCGGAAGAGATACCAAAGGCCGTCATAGTGTCGGGCATCTGATTTTCAACCTGAGCCGCGGTCTCTTGCTGCAGTCTTTGCAGTGCCTTGATCATGGCACCGCGTCCCGCGAGGGAGGCACCTGCTGCGTCGGCATAAAATTCACGACGCCGTG
>CAWLBR010000220.1:0-3461 GCA_963855085.1 Gammaproteobacteria bacterium | reverse complement strand
GTCTGTTGATCAATGCTGAAATCAAGTTTGGCTGCGAAACGAACCACACGTAACATACGCACGGGGTCTTCTGTGTAGCGCTGCTCTGGAATGCCGATAATACAAATAGTGCGGTTTTCGAGATCTTTAAGACCGTGTAGGTGATCGAATACTTCGAACTTGCCGGAATCGTAGTACAGGGCGTTTACGCTGAGATCGCGTCGCGCAGCATCTTCTTCCAGTGTGCCGTAGACATTATCTCGAAGCAGAAGGCCGCTGGCAGACTGTCGGGAGTGGTTGCCCCCCTTCTCATCTTGTTGGCTTTCATTGAGTTTGGTGTCGTGATGGCCGCGGAAGGTGGTTACTTCTATGATCTCGCGACCAAAACGCACGTGTACAATTCGAAAGCGACGACCAATGATGCGGGAATTGCGAAACAGTGCCGTTACAGCTTCTGGTGTCGCATCCGTTGCGATATCAAAGTCCTTGGGACGCCCGCCGAGTAACAGGTCGCGAACTGCGCCCCCAACGAGATAGGCCTGGAATCCACCGCTACGTAATCGCGACATGACCTTGAGCGCACCGTCGCTGATATTTTTGCGGGATATACAGTGTTGATCCCTAGGGATTATGTCCAAACGAATAAGAGCCTGTTGAGGGTTTTCTACCGGTTTTAAGTCTACCACAGAAGTAATCACGGTGCCGCTGGATGGGCGAGCAAAGTGCGGGCAAAAGAAAGGGGAAACACTGTTTCCCCCGTCCAGATCTTCCTTTAGGAATTATTTTTATTGCTGTGTGTTGTTATTTTTATTGAGATGATCAAAACAACGTCAGTTTTGAATGCTTTACTGCCTCCAGGTGCCTAAAAAGTCGCATCGCCAGTCGCCAAATTGACCTTCGACCATCGCCTTTCGGCTTCGCATAATACGCAAAAAAACAAAAATGAAGGGAAGATATCTTCCCCCATCCAGATCCATATCAGGCTTTGTTATTTTTATTGCAGCAGCTATTATTTTTATTGGTCTACTACCTTTTACATAGCAAATTCCATGCCAAATTAAATTATTCTATACTAATCAGGGGGTTATAATTTATGGCGTATACTGGGTCCAGGAGGAAAGACCTTTTTGTTACTAAAATACTCTCGTTTGAGGTGTGCGTTCGCGCTTGGGTAACGGTTATTTGTCCTCAGTAGCAGTGATTTTGGTTCGGTTATTCACATTGCCCTTATTTCTGGGCATACCAAATCGTTGGCGGCGCTCCCACAGGCATTTGCGGCTGACACCTAACTTTTGCGCCAGCTCCGTTTCGCTCATGGAATCCTGGTGTTCCAGCACGAAGCGCTGAAAATAATCCTCCAGTGACAGGTTTTCTCCGGGGTCATGATTTGGTGTGACGGCACTTGGGCTGATCGAAGCATTGGGGCTCTCCTGACCGCGAATACGGTTGATGTTGACCAGTTCGAGATCAATGCCGAGTGCTTGATTGTCGATTTCTTCACCGTTGGACAAGACTACTGCCCGTTCAATGGCGTGCTCCAGCTCTCTGACATTTCCCGGCCATTGGTAGGTTGTAATAGCTTGGATGGCTCGCGGAGACAAGCGCATAAGGCTTTTCCCGGAACGTCCTGTCTGGGTTTCCAGCATACGTTCGGCCAGATACAGGATGTCTTTGCCCCGTTCTCTCAGGGGTGGTAGCGCCAAGCAAAGGACATTTATCCGATAGAATAGGTCTTTGCGGAACAATCCGTCCGCTGCCAGACTTTGCAAATTGCGGTGGGTAGCGCAGATCAGTCGAACGTTGACCTTGCGCGAATGCACCGACCCTATGCGACGAATTTCTCCCTCCTGAATAAAGCGCAGCAGTCGTGCCTGCGCCTCCATGGGCAGTTCGCCAATCTCATCGAGAAACAGCGTGCCCCCATCAGCGGCTTCAATCAGCCCCATACGACTGGCGTTGGCGCCCGTGAAGGCGCCTTTTTCGTAGCCAAACAGCTCAGACTCGATAAGTGTATCGGGAATTGCTGCGCAGTTGACCGAAATCATGATGTTATCGGCGCGCAGGCTACTTTCGTGTACGCTGCGCGCCACCAACTCCTTACCCGTCCCTGTTTCACCTAGCACCAGCACTGTAGAGTCAGTGGGCGCCATTTTTTTGATATGCTCAAAGAGCAACCGCATCGCGGGACAATTGCCGATTATGCCGTCCACCGCAGAAAACGTTCCGTCGATGGTTGCGGACTCTTTCGCAGGACGAGCGGTAGGGTGATCGGCAATGATGCGTTGCACGGCGATGACCATATCGCCGTGATCAAAAGGTTTGGCGATATAGTCCACTGCGCCCATACGCATAGAATCTACGGCTGATCGCAGGCTGGCATAGCTGGTCATAATTAATACCGGCACATCCCCCGCTTTTTTAATCAGGTCGGTACCTGGCGCGCCAGGAAGACGTAAGTCACTGATGACGAGGTCAAAATTGGTAAAAGTGTGATCTTTTTCCGCTTCTTGTACTGAGCCGGCCTCGCTGACCTGAAAGTTGTGTCGTTCCAGTAGGCGACGCAAAGCAGTCCTGATAACGGACTCATCTTCGACAATGAGAATCTTTTGCATACGGTGTTACCTATGAGTCATTCCTACTCAACATACTACTCCCCAGTGGAATATTCCAGCCTAGGCGAGCAGATGCCTCTTACTTAAGGTTACATTTCATAGCCCGGCCCGTAACAGGCGGACGATAAAGATAGGGTGACCCGGGTGCCGCATTGAGCATCCTGGCTTACTGGGCTCGTGAGATGAACTTTGCCATTCATGTCATCCATAATGCTAAATACCAGTGCCAGCCCCAGTCCGGTGCCAACACCGGGATCCTTGGTGGTGAAGAAAGGCTCGAAGACCTGGGCCTGTAGTGCCTGTGGAATGCCGCTGCCGTTGTCTTCCACATCAATTTGTACTTGATCACCACCTGTACTGGCCCGTATATGCACCTCCCCGTTGTTGTCACAAGCGTCTCTGGCGTTACCCAGCAGGTTGATAAACACCTGTAACAGGCGCTGGCTATCTGCCAGTACCAGTAATTCCCGGTCGCACTGATTGTCAAACTGCACCGGCGTGGCTTCTCTGTCTAAGGCCAACAAATGAATGGCTTCGTCCACACAGTCTGCTAGGTTGGCGGGCGCCAGTTTAGTCTTTTCCAAAGATGAGCCCGCGTGTGAAAAGTTCATCAGTGATTCTACTATCCGCGTGACCCGACTGGTTTGCTTAAGGATATCCTGCGCCATGATGCGGATTTCCTTCGGGTCTGATTCGTACTCGAGATTTTGTGCAAGACACGCGATGCCAGTGACTGGGTTGCCGATTTCATGAGCGACACCGGCGGCGAGACGACCAATTGACGCCAAGCGTTCATTTTGTAGCAGCTCTTCTTCCAGTAATTCGATGTCGGTAATGTCCTCCACCATGATGACTGTATTGCTATGATAA
>CAWLBR010000219.1:0-3537 GCA_963855085.1 Gammaproteobacteria bacterium | reverse complement strand
GAAAACTTTACCTATTTGCTGCAGGCCGGTTCCTTCAAAATTGCCAATGATGCCGAGAGTCGGCGGGTGAAATTGTTGCTGCTGAATTTGAATGCCAGCGTCGAACTGATCGATCTCGGCAATGGTGAGAAATGGCACCGTGTGCTGGTTGGGCCTTTTGATGACGCATCGAGTATGGCCTATGCGCGCACCAAACTTTCTGAAAATCAGATCGATAGCCTGCTGTTAAAACGTAAAATTTAGCAGCAGATTAAATCTGCCTCACAGGTAAGCATCGTACTCTAGCAGCGTCACGCGGCTGTCAAACTCGGCTTTTTCACTGCGCTTGCTCTGGGCATAGACAGTCTTAAACTCCTCGCCTAAATAATCCGCTATAAACTCAGACTGCTCAAATTTTTGTAACGCATCGCCCCAAAAACAGGGCAACGGTTGCTCTGCTTTCTGTTGTAGCTCCTGATCTAGATGCAGCTCCGCAGCATCCCCTATGATCACCGCTGGCGGCAGCAGTTTGTTCTCAATACCATAGAGCGCGGCAGCGAGCATGGCCGCCACAGTCAAATAGACATTGGCATCGGCGCCGGCAACCCGGTGTTCGATACGCATGGCATGACCTTCACCAGCCGGGATACGCAGCGCCGTAGTACGGTTTTCATAACCCCAGGTGGGCGAGGTAGGAGCGTAACAGCCAGGTACCAAGCGCCTGTAAGAATTAATGTTGGGCGCAAAAATAGCTATAGAGTCAGCCATATTGTCGAGACAACCAGCCACCGCATGGTGCAAAATTTCACTGCCCTCTGGGGTGCCATTATCAAAAACATTGTCGCCGCTGCTGTCGATCAGACTAAAGTGAATATGCATACCATTGCCCACCTCACCGGCAAAGGGTTTAGCCATAAAGCTGGCCTGCTTACCCTGATCCTGAGCCACAGCGCGTATTGCTCGGCGCAACATACTGGCCTGGTCACAGGCCCGCAGGGCCGAGTCCTGATGATGTAAATTAATCTCGCACTGGGAGGCGCCAAATTCACTGATCAGCGTATCCACTGGCAAATTTTGTTGGCGGGCGGCACTGCTAATGGCGTCCATCAGCGGCGCTATTTTACGCATGGCCTCTATGCCATAGGTGGCACCGCCCAGAGCTGGAGAGCCGTCGAGGGCGCGCTGACTATGCTGAGGGCGACCAAACTGATCGCGGTCGATTTCCAGCAGATGGAATTCCATCTCACTAGCCACCACCGGCGTCAAACCAAGCTTTGTATAACGCTCTAAAACCTGTTGCAAGACGACTCTAGGGTCGGCGGGATAATCTGACTGGCCATCGGGGCTAAGCATGGAGACAATAATCTGCGCTGTGGGCCTGCTGGCCCAGGGCACCAGTGCCAGAGTTTCCGGATGAGGCCTGCAGATGCCATCGGTATCCCCGGTTGCCTTTACCAGCTGTTCGAGATCTCTACCCCAGCTATCCAGAGAACAGGTGCTCTGAGGCATTTTATAGCCGCCTTCAAAGAGCTTGTGAATCTGCTCTCGAGGCAACCATTTGCCACGGTGGATACCATTGAGGTCATGGAGTATGACTTCGAAGATTTCGATCTCTGGGTGGGTCTGGAGAAACTGCTCTAGCTGTTCGATAGGTTTCATATTGGACTCTGTAGTTTGTTCAACGAGCTTTGTAGATAAAGAGCTTTGTAGATAAAACAGCCTTGCACTTAAAGTACTCACTGACAATACCCTTAACGGCTACTTAAACCTCTGCAAGATCGCCCAACGCATCCTTAAGCGGCTGCAGATGCTCGTCGAAATGTTTCCAATAGGCCACGGCTGAAGTGTAAATTGGCTGCCTCACCTGCTCGGAACTGGCAGTATTTACCGCCCTTTCAGTCTCGTGAAAACGCAAACACTGCTCTTCCATGGGCAGGCCACAGTAATCCAGCAGCGCCTTCACATTGGTCTCCAGATCCGCCACCACTGCCTCGTAGTTTACCGAGTAAATCTTATCCCCAAAAATAGCCTGCCAGTGAGCCATCAAGCGGTGATAGTCGCGATAGTAACGGCCCAGATCTTCTAGGTCGTAGGTGAAATTCTGACCCTCAGCCCAGAGCTGTTTAAAGCAGCCAAAGCAGTTGTCCATGGGATTGCGCACTGTATTAATGATTTTGGCATTGGGCATGGCCAATAAAATCAGTCCCACATAGAGAAAATTATTCGGCAGTTTGTCGATAAAAAATGGCGCGTCGGTCTGTCGATGGCGTTTGGCCTGAGCTAAAAACTGCTCAGCCAATAACTGCCATTGCTTAGCCTCTAACTGGGCTGCACCCAGAGGGTAATTATCCTTGCACATTGGATTGGGTTTGCGGTTTAGGCGCTGGGCCATCCAGGGAATGTAAGGCAGCTCGCGAGTACCCTCCACCTCTGAATGGGAAGCCAGTATCTGTTCTTGTAGAGTCGAGCCGGAACGGGGCAGCCCGAGGACAAAAATGGCCGAGTTGTCATCTATGCCGCTGTTGCGATGTTGCTGTAGTAACTGAGGAGTAAAGGTGGCAATAATCTGGTCCACCTGAGCCGAAAAGTCATCGGCGTTCCAGGTTGCTGATTTCTGCTTTACGGAATTTGCCGCCTGATAAGCATTAAACGCCTGGTCCCATTGCTGGCGATGCTCATAGGCTTTGCCCAGGGCATAGTTAAAGTGCACGGCATCTTTATCTTTCAGATTCCCATTGCCCAACACTGTCTTTATGCCCACCACTTCGTCATCGCTAAACCTGTAGGTTTTTAGATTGGATAGTGACCAGGCGGCTTCGCCAAAGCTACTGTCTAGTTCCATGCAGCGACGCAGGCATTGGATCGATTCATCCTGTCTGCCAAGGGTTTTTAAGGCACTGCCCTTTTGCGCCAGTGCGGCAATATGATCTGGGCTCTGTTGTAAAACAGCATCGTATTGGCCCAGGGCCTCGGCAAAGCGATTGTCCCGGGCGAAAATACTGCCCAATAACATCTGTGCTTCTTCCAGTTCCGGCTCAACAGTTAGTACCTGCCGCACAGCTTCCTGAGCTTCAACTAGCTGATCCTGTCGCGCCAATGCTGAGCTGAGCTTTAACCACCATTTTGATTGCTCTGGCATTTTGCGCACCAGTGAGCGGGCTAACTCTTCAGCCCAGCGGGCACGACCCGTTTCCAGAGCGCGGTTAATTAAAAATTCTTTGGCGCCCACATGTTCTGCGTCTGCCTGCAATACTTCTTTGCAAAGCGTCTCGGCTCTATCAGGTTCCTTATCCTCCGAAGCAAGTCTGTAGGCTTCAACTACCTTATTCTTGAGTAGTTGATGCTGCTGATTAACCTGCTGTACCGCCGCCGACTGGTTAACTTTACCCTGCTGTTCAAGCACTTGAGCAAGTAGTTTATTGGCGACTTTTAGACTGGGATTAAGTTTAAGCGCGCGCTTTAGAGACTGTTCTGAGGAGGGATAATTTTCCAGATCAAACTGTACTTTGCCGAGATCCGCCCAGGCGTGGGCGAAATCATTGGCGATACTGAGGGCGG
>CAWLBR010000218.1:0-3559 GCA_963855085.1 Gammaproteobacteria bacterium | reverse complement strand
AATCGTCGCCTGAGAGTTCAAACCACGCGCGATAAAGTCATCGATAGTTGCTTGATCTTTGCTTGAGTAGCTGCCGATACCATCAGATTCAACACAGCGGTTACCATCGGTCGCTGACTGAATAACTAAGGCATTGGTAATGGTTCCACGATAACCTTCATCTATATCGATGGCATCATCACGCACATACATAGCAACGTAGTTAGTGATATCAACCGCACCACCAAAGAACTCAATGCCGTCATCGTAGACGCTGTAGACTTCAAGGTTTTCAATTAGCGTGCCATTACCCACTGCGTTAAACGCAATGCCGTTGAGCTCGTTGCCTGGGGCTACTTCCGCACCGGTGTGCTTGACGATCAGATACTTTAATACACCAGAGTTGTCGGCATTGTTGTCGCCGCCATAGTGGCTTTCACCAACGTCTGCTTTACCTTCAGATGCAACATGACAGTCGCTTGTTGCAACAGCTGGGTAAGTACCAGTGTAAGCACATTTATTGGTCACACCGAAGCCGTTGATAACCAGACCACCCCACTCGCCAACATCTTCCGCGCCTACAGTACCGAAGATAGCGTCAGTCTGTGAGGTAAGGGTAATTGGGTCTGTAGCAGTTCCGTTGGCACGCATTTGCGAACCGCGATTAACCACCATAAAGTCGTCAGCACTACGGAAGGCTAGGGTTGTGCCAGCGGCAATAGTTAAGACTGGGCCATCGCCACCTTCAGAGAGTTCAGCCGTTGCAAGATCAGCATCTGATGAGTAGTTTTGACCTACAACCAGGCTGCCTTCAAATACGTGTACGCCGGTGCCAATATTAGGCACAGCTAAGTCAAAAGTCAGTGGGTTATCAATATCCACAAAACCCTTTGAGTAGATGCAGTTGGTGCCGTCGAAGGATCCCTGAGAGACAGTGCCGGCCAGAGTGTAAGAGGCACAGCTAACATCTGTGTTAGTGCTACCTTCGTTGGTAACATTGGTGACTGTGTCGCCAATGGATGTAGAATTCGCCGGCGCGATATTGATATCGCCACCGCCACAACCAGTCAGAGCTAATGCAACCGCACTGGAAAGAATTAGTTTATTAATAGACATTGGAAACTCCCGATAAATTTTGTATTAAGATTTGGATCGGGAGTTAAATTAACAGTGCTTGATGACGTTTAAATGAAAATTTCGTGACAGTTCTATGACAGTCGATTTGGATACTTAAATGGAACACTTAAGGAATAAACGCAGAAAAAAGGACAAAAAAAAGCGGAAGCCAAAACTTCCGCTGCAGGACAATGTTACGGCCCCTATTTCTGGTGACGAATATCTTTGCCTTTAACCACAAAGACAATTTGCTCACAGAGATTTTTCGCGTGATCGCCAATCCGTTCGAGAGAGCGAACCACCCAGAGAATATTAATCACTCGACTAATACTGCGCGGGTCTTCCATCATATAAGTGGCCAGTTCACGCAGAGCAGTTTTGTACTCTTGGTCAATCTGCTTATCTTCTTCAATAGTGCGCATAGCGGCATCCACATCAAAGCGAGCGAAGGCATCTAGGGCATTACTAAGCATGCTCATAACCGATTGACCCAGGTGGCGGACTTCGGTATAGCCCTTTGAAGAACCACCTTCATCCGCAAGAATAAGCGCATGGTTGGCAATTTTTTTAGCTTCGTCACCGATGCGTTCGAGATCATTGACCGCTTTAGTCACCATCATCACCAGACGCAAATCACTGGCCGCTGGCTGACGACGGGCAATAATCAGAATGCAGGCTTCGTCTATGTCTACTTCCATATTATCGACTAGCTGCTCTTCTTTGATCACCTCTTCGGCGAGCTGGCTGTCGGCTTCGCCAATGGCGCGAATAGCATTTTGCAGCTGCTGCTCAACCTTGCCGCCCATTTCCATCAGGCGTGTGCGAATTTCTTCGAGCTCTTCATCGAACTGCTTCATGTAATGATTTTCGAACGTCATCTTGTCCATAGTCTTCTCCGCTTAGCTCCTTTGGCTGCTTAGCTTTTTTTAGTTTAGCTACTCTGGCCTAAGCCAATTAAAATTTTTGCGCTCTGCCACTCTATCACTCAACCAAAACGACCGGTGATATAGGCTTCGGTGAGCTCGTGCTCGGGCATGGTAAATACCTGCTCAGTGGGGTTCACTTCGATCAGCCGGCCAAGGTGAAAATAGGCGGTGCGATGTGAAACGCGTGCAGCCTGCTGCATCGAGTGGGTCACTATAGCAATGGTAAAATTCTGGCTCAGCTCTTCGATCAGCTCTTCAATTTTTGCCGTGGCAATGGGATCCAGTGCTGAACAGGGCTCATCCATCAGAATCACTTCGGGGCTCACGGCAATGGCTCTAGCAATACAGAGTCGCTGCTGCTGACCACCGGATAAACCGGTGCCCGACTGATGTAGTCGCTCTTTCACTTCTTCCCAAAGGCTCGCCTTGCGCAGACTGTTTTCCACAATCTCGTCGAGATCTACTCGCGTGTCCGCCAAGCCGTGAATCTTTGGGCCGTAAGCGACATTGTCATAGATCGACTTGGGGAAGGGGTTGGGCTTTTGAAAGACCATTCCTACCCTGGCGCGCAACTCAACAACATCCAGCTTAGGAGCGTAGAGGTTTTCACCGTCCATGCAAATCTCCCCCTCGACGCGGCAGCTTTCAACCGTATCATTCATGCGATTTAACGAGCGCAAGAAGGTCGACTTGCCACAGCCCGACGGGCCAATCATGGCAATCACTTCGTTCTTGGCGATGTCGACACTGACATTGTGAATCGCCTGTTTGTCATCGTAGTAGACGTTGACATTGCGCATCGTCATCTTCGGCGCTTCAGTAAAACAGCTGCCCACGGTGACCTGATTGTCTGCTACTTCGAGATTTTGCTTGGTGTCAGACTTTGCACCCATTACAGGGTTCATTCCATTCATAGCTTTTCCTTTCTACCAGCGACGTTCGAGGCGCTTGCGCAGCCACACGGCGGATGTGTTCATAACAATTAAAAAGCTCAGCAGCACCATAATGGCGGCGGAGGTTTTTTCGATAAAGGCGCGCTCTGGACTGTCGGCCCAAAGAAAGATCTGCACTGGCAGAACCGTTGCCGGATCACTGAAGCCACCGGGAATATCAACGATAAAGGCGACCATACCGATCATAAGCAGCGGCGCCGATTCACCCAGAGCCTGGGCCATGCCGATAATCGCGCCGGTGAGCATGCCGGGTAAGGCCAGGGGCAGCACATGGTGCAGAACCATCTGATATTTTGAGGCACCCATGCCCAGTGCCGCTTCGCGAATCGAGGGCGGCACTGACTTAATCGCCGCACGACTAGTGATAATAATGGTCGGCAAGGTCATCAATGTCAGCACCAAACCACCAACTATGGGCACCGATCTCGGGACATGGAAAAAGTTAATAAAGATCGCCAAACCCAGTAGACCAAAAATAATCGATGGCACCGCGGCGAGGTTGTTGATGTTCACTTCGATGAAATCGGTCCAACCATTTTTTGGCGCGAATTCTTCCAGATAGATTGCAGCAGCTACACCGATCGG
>CAWLBR010000217.1:0-3571 GCA_963855085.1 Gammaproteobacteria bacterium | reverse complement strand
GTATTTCACGAGTTAAAAGCAGATTAAAACCTAAGGAAATTTCACCATGGCAAAAGACGTAATCTTCGGTAATAGCGCTCGTCAGCGCATGCTGAATGGCGTAAACATTCTAGCTGACGCCGTTAAGGCAACACTTGGCCCCAAGGGTCGTAATGTCATTCTGGACAAATCTTTCGGCGCGCCCACCGTTACTAAGGACGGTGTATCCGTAGCGAAAGAAATACAGCTTAAAGACAAGATCGAAAATATGGGCGCACAGATGATTAAGGAAGTCGCTTCCCAAGCATCTGATGTGGCTGGCGACGGTACAACAACCGCTACTGTTCTGGCCCAGTCCATCGTCAGCGAAGGGCTTAAGGGCGTCGCCGCCGGCATGAACCCTATGGACCTCAAGCGTGGCATTGACAAGGCTATTGCTGCCGCAGTTGATAAAATCTCTGCAGCGGCAATCCCTTGTGAAGACAGCAAAGCAATCGCACAGGTCGGTTCAATTTCATCCAACAGCGATGAGGCGGTGGGTACCATCATTGCTGAAGCCATGGATAAGGTTGGGAAGGAAGGTGTGATTACGGTTGAGGAAGGTTCTGGGCTCGAGAATGAATTGGATGTCGTAGAAGGCATGCAGTTTGATCGTGGTTATCTGTCACCTTACTTTATTAACAATCAGGAAAGCATGAGCGTCGATATCGATGACCCCTTTATCTTGTTGGTAGAAAAGAAGGTCTCTAATATTCGCGAACTGTTACCTTTGCTGGAGCAGGTTGCCAAGTCTTCCCGACCTCTGGTCATTGTTGCAGAGGACGTTGAAGGTGAAGCACTGGCGACGCTAGTGGTGAACAACATGCGCGGAATCGTCAAGGTTACTGCTTGTAAAGCACCAGGTTTTGGCGATCGTCGCAAGGCCATGCTGCAGGATATTGCCATCCTGACCGGCGGTACCGTGATTTCAGAAGAGGTTGGTCTTGATCTGGAGTCTACGACTCTTGAGCATCTGGGTACCGCTAAGCGCGTTACTATGGACAAGGACAACAGCACCATTATCGATGGTGCGGGTGACGCTGATGCGATCACAGCACGTGTTAATGAAATCCGTGTGCAAATAGAAAATACTTCTTCTGATTACGATCGTGAGAAGCTGCAAGAGCGCGTGGCCAAGTTGGCCGGTGGTGTTGCGGTTATCAAGGTTGGCGCTGCCACCGAGATCGAGATGAAAGAGAAGAAAGCTCGCGTTGAAGATGCTCTGCACGCGACTCGCGCTGCAGTAGAGGAAGGCGTTGTGGCCGGCGGCGGCGTTGCTCTCGTTCGGGCACTGATGGAAATTACCGGGCTGACAGGTGATAACGAAGACCAGACTCACGGTATCAATGTCGCACTGCGTTCGATGGAAAGTCCTCTGCGTCAGATCGTTGAGAATGCCGGTGATGAGGGCTCTGTGGTTCTCAACAACGTAAAGAACAACGGCACTGGCAATTACGGCTACAATGCTGCGACAGGTGAGTACGGGGACATGATCGCGATGGGTATCCTCGATCCAGCCAAGGTCACACGTACTGCACTGCAGGCAGCGGGCTCAGTTGCTGGACTGATGATCACCACTGAGGTGATGATCACTGATGCTGTAGCAGAAGATGGCGCTGCTGCTGGCGGTATGCCAGACATGGGCGGCATGGGCGGCATGGGCGGTATGGGCGGTATGATGTAAGCTCAAACCGACTGCATGATCGAAAACCCCACCGCCTGGTGGGGTTTTTTTTGATTTTGAAAAAAGCCCGGTTATGGTGATTATTAGCAAGGTTCTGCCCGTCATTTTTATGTACAATGTCTCGAACTCATTTTATAACAACAGGAGAGAACCATGATTCTCGAATTTTTCGCCAACAACCAAAATTTTATCTTCAGGTTCGCGCATGTTTTATTCGGTATTGTCTGGATAGGGATGCTCTACTATTTCAACTTCGTGCAGGCTGAATATTTCAAAGAAGCCGAAGCGGACGCCAAAGCTGACGCCCTTAAGAAACTGGCTCCCAGAGCACTTTGGTGGTTCCGTTGGGGCGCAATGTTCACCTTTCTCACCGGTCTCTACTTGCTCCACCTAATTGGCGCCACTATGAATTTTATGGGTATGCCCCTGATTTCGATTGGTGCTCTGGCCGGTACCTTCATGTTTCTTAACGTGTGGCTCATTATTTGGCCTAAGCAGAAGGTGGTTCTGGGCTTGAAGGAAGGCGACGGTCCCTCCAGTGCTGCCAAAGCTGGGCTGGCATCTCGCACCAACACCTTGTTGTCCGCGCCAATGTTGTTTGGCATGTTGGGTTCCAAGTACCTCTATGCGGGAGATTTTAGTAACACGGCTATTTACGTTTGCTTCGCGATTATTGTCCTGCTCGAAGTTAACGGTATTTTTGGCAAGACTGGTCCTATCACCAGCGTCAAAGGCGTCATTCACTGCAGCCTGGGTTTGACTGCGTTGCTATGGGCAGTGCTGGCTTTCGTATAGACAGATAGTGTGCATAAAGAAGCCGAGGTTTCCTCGGCTTTTTTGTGTCTCTTCGATAGGCCCTATGTATAATCGTACTTTGTGTTTATACGGCGTACGGCCCCCATGCCCCATGACGATCTAGACCACATTCCTCCTATTGTCCCAACCCGCGACGGTGATCATCAGGGCAATACTAGTAGCACCGAGCCTGGCGGAGTGGCCAGAAGTCGGCTCACCCGTCACTCAAGCCCGCCTGCTGTCATGAGCCCATTGCCTTTTTGGGGGCGTTTGACTGCGATCGTCGCGCTTGTGGCTGGGATCGTCGCTTGTGTTTGGGTCTGGCAGTTACAGGGGCAGCTGCAGCTGGCAAATGACCAGATGGCTAACTATGCCACCCGCATCGCCGATCTTGAGGCTCGGTTGTCTGATACTGACGAGGGGATGAATCAGAATGCGGCGGTTCAAGCGGTTAAAGTGGCGACGCTTGAGACGGAAGTGCGCAAACTCTGGGACAATGTTTGGAAACAGTCGAAACAGCGGTTGGACAAGCTGGAGACTCTAACCGCTGCTCAGAGCAAAAGTATAAAGGGGTTGGACGCAGCGCTTGCTAGCGCCGAGCTACAATTGACGGAGGTGTCCGGCGATGCTGCCAAGCTGAAGAGCGTTGCGGACAATCTTGCGCGTGTAATGTCCAGTGCCAGCCTCACCCAGACCGAAGTTGAACGTGTGGCTGATAGCCTAAATCGAATAGATTTGGCAGTCGCTAAACTGGACAAGCGAGTGGCGGCTAATCAAGAAGCGGTCAGTTCGATTGATGCTTTTCGCAAGCAGGTCAACGCTAGTTTGAGTCAACTACGGTCCACCTTGCGGGCGACTCAGGCGACTCCTTGAGGCCGCTGAAGCATGACTAAAGCGGTACGATTTTGCGGTCTATGGGGTATATAATATCCCTACGTTTACTGGCCCCGCACCACAAGGAAGTACCACATGAGTGTTATTCGACAGGACGACTTTATTGATAGCGTCGCTGATGCCCTACAGTTCATCTCTTATTATCATCCTCTGGATTTTGTAAACGCGGTGAACGAAGCC
>CAWLBR010000216.1:0-3582 GCA_963855085.1 Gammaproteobacteria bacterium | reverse complement strand
GTCCCAGGGCTTACAATCCTGCGGTATCTTTAGCAGGCTACCCGGGGGAAGTTTGCGTACCTGCTGATAAATAGAGCTGGGCTGGGATACCCATCCATATTGCAGATACTGGCCCAGAGCGTTGCGATCCAATTCATTCTCGAAATCTGGATGTTGGCGCAAAGCTTTGAGTTCCGAACCGAACAGGAAGCTGTTGCCGCACCAGCCATAATACAACGGCTTTTTGCCTACCCGATCCCGCGCTAACCACAGACAGCGTTCTTTTCGGTCCCACAGCGCCAGCGCAAACATACCTTCGAATTTACTCACGGCTTTTTCTACACCCAGGTGCTGCACTGCGGCTAGAATCACTTCCGTATCGGAGTGCCCCCGATAGGGATAAGTGGATACGCCGTGTTCTTGCCGCAGTCGGGGGAAATTATAGACTTCACCATTGAACGAAAGCACGTAGCGCCCTGAGGCTGACACCATCGGCTGCGCGCCGGCCTCAGACAGGTCAATGATAGACAGCCGACGATGGCCAAGCGCCAGGGGGAATGAAGGGTCCACCCAGACGCCACCCGCATCGGGGCCGCGATGAATGATGGTGTCTGCCATGGCCTGACAGCGCCGCGCGATATCCTCTTGGGCGCCGCCTCTATACTGGATAAAACCGGTAATTCCACACATAGCAATTCGTCTCTTATGTTCGATCTGCAGCCTGATTGACAGCAGTGTCAAGCAGTGCAAGGTAGCTGTTGACAGCGCGCTCAACAGAAAAATCCTCCGCCCTGCGTAGTAATATTTCCCTGGGCGTGGGGTCGTCCAGTTCAGCGAGAACGGCCTTCGCCATCTCATCTGCCTTACCGATACTCACTAAAGCACCATATTTTCCGTCTTCAAGAATTTCGCTTGAGCCACCAGGGCAATCGGTACTGACGACCGGGCAACCGCAGGCTAGGGCCTGAATGAGGACGCCTGGTAGACCTTCATACGCGGACGACAATACGAGCACAGAGGCCCGCGCCATGTACTGGAAAGGATTCTCTACGAACCCAGGCATACAGACGTCGGCTTGAATGCCCAGTGTGCACACCAACTGCTCAAGATCATCCCGCAGTCTACCCTCTCCAAGGATGACCAGCCGTGCTTCCCTGTCTGTGCGCACAGCAGCAAACGCATGGATCAGAGTGGCGAAATCTTTCTGTTCCGTTAATCGCCCTGCAGCCAGAATGACGGGCGGTCCATCCTGCGTAAACCACGGATGCGCTAGTGCCTGTTGCGCGCAAGCCCGCAGGGCGCCATCTACAACCGGATTGGGGACGGCGACAACCGAGTCTTTTGACAATCCAATAGTTGTTATCAACTCATTGGCCACATGATCCGATACAGCTATAACACGATCCGCTCTTGGGTAGGTTCGGCGGACTAACTCGGGCAAATAGCGCCATCGCCATTTGCGAGAATTAGATGGCGCGGCGCAATAGGACAATAGCGCAATACGCTCACTGACAATGACAGGCACTCGTGAGCCAGACAGTTCTTTGGCCCAGATGGCGCTAAGGTTGGCATAGGGAAGAGCAGATAAGATGACATCAGGCTGGCTGGCCACAATATACCTCTGCAAGGACCGTATGCTTGCGACCTCCGGGGCAGTTTTTTTCGCCAACAACACGGGGCGTAGTCTGATGAAAAAGTCTTGTAGGTTACTTCTGGCAATGATCCATCGCGCCCGCAAACCGCCGGTTGCTTCCAGTTCGATCATGGTTGCCCCTGCGGGGATCTCATCAAGGAATGCGCCTTTAGCCTGACATAGTACGATGTCAACCTCTCGTCCTTCCGCCAGGAAGCCTGTGGCCAAATTCAACATTGACCGCTCAGCGCCGCCGCCTTCAAGGGATGGCAGAAGGATGGCTATTTTTCCGGCTCGGGTGCCCGGATGTGTATCTGTTGGCATCCGTTTAGACACTCGTCAGCTGAGAAGCCGGGCGCGCGGTATGAAGCCGGGTGCGCGACGCTCCGCTCTGGTAACTGAGCAAAAGGGCCAGAGGAAACCAGAATAACATCCACTGGTCTCTGGGTCGCTCAATAATCGTGTCTACCCCCGTCATCATAGTGCAGACAGCGAAGATTAAGATGCAAAAAATACTGAAGTCGCTCTGCTGTTGTCCCAATGACCAAGCGTGGCGAAATGCTACCACCAAAAGCAGTAGGAATATCATCACACCGACCGCGCCCCCCTGCCAGAATAACATTAGGAATGCATTATGCGCTGTTTCAAAAGTATACCCTGAGATGCCAACGGATAGTGTCGAGGCAAGACCGTGTCCGAACACGGGGGCCGATTGGGCTTCATCCAATACCGCCGCCCAGATCAGTGGCCGCAACCCCGGTCCTCTTTCAAATAGCTGATCCACCACTTCGGGGAATGCCAAAAACAGTAGGCCCGTTAAGACGGCGAGAGCCGCTAGGCACAGCAGTCGTTTATTTTTTTGCATCAAGCTCACTAAGGTTAGCAAGGCGATTATCAGAGCTGTAAAAGCGGTTCGGCTTTGGCCGAACCATGCGACGCAGATGAATGCTCCGATGCTCAAAATAAACACCCAATTTAACCCCCGCCCTGGGAATCGCATGACAAAAAATGCGGCCAGTAGTGCGAATATGCCATACACATTGGAAAATTCATTGACATTGGTCAAGGATCCAATAGGGTTCAGTCGCGTCGCGGGGAACGGGTTGTTGCTATAAAAAACGACAATGCTTATTACAGCCGCAAAGGTAGCGAACAAAATACATGCCTGTAACATGCGTTCAAAAAGACTGCGGTTCCAGTGCACCAGAAAATGCGTAACGGCAATAAAACTGATGAGGTTTACGGCGACCGTGGCCTTCTGGCCAAGCCGATACCAGTCCAGTGTGTCGCTCCAGAAACCGGATAGAAGAAGGTAGAGAATGTATGCCACAATCGTTTGGAACAGTGGGTGCTTCCAGACTTCCCTGATACTCCCGACGACCACAAACAGACTTAAGATAAACATAACTCGGGCATAAAACTGATAAGGCTTACTGTAATCATTGAAAATAAAATAGCTGCACAGGAATACTCCATAGGCTGCCAGTAACAGGAAGGGGAATGCTCGCCTTAAATAATCTGAGGGAGTCAATTTTGTGTTTTTCACTAAATATCAAAGTCCGTTCTGCGCGTCCCGAAATCACTTGGTACCAACGGTACTGGATCATGCGACCGAGATTAACAGTATACACAGGAGGTCGGTTGTTAGGCACTATTGGTCTTTTTTAAGCTCCCCCGCCTCTATATACTATTTCACCTTAGGCAGGTAAGCACAGCCCTCAAGCATAAGGCAGCCATGAGCCAGAATAACAATGTATCCATTTCTGTGGAGGTGGTGACCGGGGCCAAGGCGTTGCGTCAGTTTTTGGCTCTACCTCATCGTATCTATGCGTCTGATCCTGCCTGGATTGCGCCGCTGGATTTCATGAAGCGTGAGCAGCTTTCCAAGGCCAATCACTTTTTCGAGCATGCTCGCTGGCGCGCTTGGATTGCCTATAGAAACGGCATCACAGTAGGACGAATCACCGCAC
>CAWLBR010000215.1:0-3592 GCA_963855085.1 Gammaproteobacteria bacterium | reverse complement strand
TATTTAAAGCCCTTGGGGGTTCTGTCTGCCGTGCCTTTCGGCATGATGGGAGCGGTCTTTGGGCACTTTATTATGGGGCTCAACTTTAGTGTGCTGTCGTATCTTGGTGTGCTGGCGGCCTCAGGGGTGGTGGTCAATGACAACCTAGTGTTAATCGACCGCATCAATCAACTGCGCGCCGAGGGTCTAGTCGTTAAAGAGGCTTTGGTCCGCGCTGGGCAAGAGCGCTTTCGACCGATTATCCTGACCTCACTGACAACCTTTATTGGACTGGCACCGATATTATTGGAAACCAGCATGCAGGCGCGCTTCCTGATTCCAATGATTGCCTCTCTGGCATTTGGCGTGCTGTTTGCCACCGTTGTGACACTGGTCTTTGTGCCCTGCCTCTATCTCTCAGGGGCAAATTTAAATGCCCGCTGGGAAAAGAAAATGCTCCAGCCAACTCAAGATTCAAATGCCGAAGGCGGCGCCTGAAACATCGGGTCTGTTGGCTGTAGCAATGCAGTATCTAATAGTAAGCGGTAGGCGTGGTGGTCAGGACCATAGGTGAGCTGACCTCTTCCCGCTTGACCACGCCACAGAGCTGTTCCACCAGTTCCAGAGCGAAATCCAAAGCAGTGCCCGGCCCCTGGCTCGTGATGCAGTTGCCATCTACAACGACTCGGGCAGCACCATCAACCTCTTTGGCTTCGAGTGATTTCTGAAAACTCGGATGGCAGGTGGCCGTTTTATCCAGCAGCAATCCTTTAGTCGCCAGCACCAGCGCAGGCGCCGCGCAGATACCAGCAAACAGTTTGCCCTGAGCCGCCTGATCACGAAGCATAACGTCCAACACTGGGTGTTCGGCAAGGTGTTCTGAACCGGGCAACCCACCGGGCACGGCGATCAAATCGTAGTGCTTTTTGGCACAGTCATCTAACATCACATCGGCAACAACATTGGTTCCTCTGGAGGCGCAAATTTGCAGCTTGTCGCCGCTGTTAGCGCTGGCCACAGTGACCTCAACCCTAGCTCTGCGAAGCACGTCCACAATGGTTACCAGCTCAATTTCTTCGCTTCCCTCGGCGATGGGAATAAGTGCGGTTTTATTCATAGTTTGTCCTTTTTATCCTTTGGCTACATACGTTACACTGTGGCGCAAATTATTCTAACTGTCACGGATTTGGCATGAAAATTTTCATAATTAAAAGTCATGATGGAAGTCTATTGGGTAAAGATCTTGCCTGGGTTGACGGCGCTAATGCCAACCTGATTTTCACTGCTCAGCACCGCGACATTGCCCTCAATCAGCTGATCGAGTTAAACGCCAAAGATATCCATTTGCGCGCTGAGATCGCTGAATGCGAAGCTGATAAAAAAGGCCGCCCGGCACTGGTGCTGGACGCCGCAGTTATGCCTTCCGAGGCTCCCGCCAACGCCGACCAAGTCAGCGCGGCCTAAACAGGAGTCTATGCGTGTCAATTGAAACTCGTCTTGCAGCGCTTGCCCAGTCAAACTCCATCTCGATACTAAAAAATATCGCTCGGGGTATAGAAAAAGAGAGCCTCAGAGTAGAGCCCTCTGGTCGTATGGCGAGCACCCCACACCCCAAAGCCCTAGGCAGCGCCTTAACCCATCCGTCGATTACCACCGACTACTCCGAAGCACTGCTAGAATTTATTACTGCGCCGTCGGCCTCTATAGACGAAGTAATCAATGAGCTCGAGGAAATCCACAGTTATACCTACCAACATATAGAGGATGAACTCCTCTGGGTCAGCAGCATGCCCTGTCAGTTGGGCGACGATAGCAGTATTCCCGTGGGCCAATATGGCAGCTCTAACAGCGGCCAAATGAAAACAGTCTATCGCCTCGGTCTCGGACACCGCTACGGTCGCTTAATGCAGACCATTGCTGGAATCCACTACAACTTTTCGGTACCAGACGAACTCTGGCTACAATTGCAGACCCTTGAGAACAATCAGCAGTCACTGCAAGATTTCAAAACCGAGGGTTATTTTGCCCTGATCCGTAATTTCAGACGCTACTTCTGGCTGCTGCTGTATCTACTGGGTGCGGCACCCGCAGTCTGTGCCAGCTTTGTCCGTGGCCGCGAGCACGACCTTGTGCCCCTGGGCAATGACAGCCACAGCCTGCACCTGCCCTATGCCACATCGCTGCGCATGGGTAATCTCGGCTACCAGAGTGATGCCCAGAGCTCCCTGGTGGTCTGCTATAACGATATTGGCCAGTACAGCCGGACCCTTAAGGGCGCTCTGGAAACCGCCTATCAGCCCTATGAAGAAATTGGACTAAAAGACGCCCAGGGTAACTATCAGCAGCTCACCACTAACCTGCTGCAGATTGAAAATGAGTTTTACAGCCCAATTCGACCAAAGCGCACCGCCGCTCCAGGTGAAACGCCTCTGGGGGCATTAGAAAAACATGGTGTTGAATATATTGAAGTGCGCTGCGTCGACTTAAATCCTCTGCTGCCCAACGGTATAGATAAGCCAACCAGCCAGTTTTTGGATACCTTTTTGCTCTTCTGCCTACTCAAAGACAGCCCCCGAACCAATAACGGTGAGTATGCTCAGATTACCGAAAACCAGCGCCGTACTGTGGCTCGCGGTCGCGATCCTGAGTTGGAACTGTTAGATGGCGACGAACAGCGCAATCTGGTGGACTGGGGCCTATCGTTAATGGCCGAGATACAACCTGTGGCCGAGATACTTGATCAAGCCAACAGCACAGACCAATATCGCGCCACGGCCAGCTTAATGAAAGCGCGCCTGGAGGACAGCAGCCTGACCCCCGCCGCTCAGCTTATAGCTGAAATGACTGCCAACAATGAAACCTACTATGGCATGTCGATGCGCAAGGCTCAGGAGCATCGGGAATACTTCCAGAGTAAGCTACTAACACCGCAGACGGCAGAAAAGTATCGTTGCCTAGCCGAAGACTCGCAGCTCAAGCAAGAGCAGATTGAAGCATCGGATAGCCTCAGTTTCGACGAATTTATCGCGGGCTATTATCAGTAAGTGATCTTCTATTAGGGGGCTGATAATAGGAGCCTATAAAAAGGGCAAGGAGCAAGGCATGAAGCTATCCAATAACGTACCCAATAACCGAACCATCAGCCTCAGTGTCGCTGCAATCTGCGGCGCACTGATCGCCATTGCCATTTTCTATTTCCAAAATCATCTTGGCCTAGAACCCTGCTATCTGTGCATCACTCAGCGGGTGTTTGTTATCGCCGTTGGAGTCATTTTCTTGGTAGCTGGACTACACAACCCGGCTGCTACAGGGCAAAAGATCTATGCAGGCCTGGCCACATTGGCGGCCTTTGGCGGTAGCTTTTTCTCGATTAAGCAGCTGTGGCTCCAGGGCCTTCCAGAAGATCAGGTGCCCGCTTGCGGCCCTCCGGTAGACTACCTGTTCGATGCCTTCTCAGCCTCTGAGGCAATAAGCATGCTGCTGCGCGGTGATGGCAACTGTGCCGAAGTACAGTGGCAGTTGCTGGGTATCAGCATGCCCGGTTGGGTGCTTGTCAGTTTCGTCGGACTCGCGGTCGTGGGGCTGTTCCAACTGCTGCGCAAATGAAGAAGCT
>CAWLBR010000214.1:0-3614 GCA_963855085.1 Gammaproteobacteria bacterium | reverse complement strand
TGGCAGTCCTCGCCACGCCTAATACAGATAGGAGATGAGCTTCGGGTTTCGATACCGGTCAGTACCGCATCTGACATCGCAAAGCCTTTTATTTGTCTGTCAAACGCCGGAATTGCCTCACGAATGGCGGCAATCGCAAATTCTGGTAATGCCTCGGACAAGTCAGTCAATGTGACTCCCGGCTGATAAGATGGCACCACGCCACCTAACACTTGCGATGGCCGACCCTGAAGAAAATCACCGACCAGCTGTGCCGGCGCATTATAATTCTCACCGCCCATTTTATAGGCGAGCGATTCCAGTTCGCGCTGTAGGTCAATACCCGCAAAAATCTTGCCCGGGTAATCTTCCTCCGGGTTTATGCCGACGACAATCGCTGAATTGGCATTGCGCTCGTTACGTGAATACTGTGACATTCCATTAGTTACTACACGGCCCTCTTCTGAGGTCGCTGCAACAACGGTACCGCCTGGACACATGCAAAAACTGTATACGGTGCGGCCATTATCACAATGATGTACCAGCTTGTAATCTGCTGCCCCCAATATCGCATTGCCAGCGTATTCACCAAAACGTGCCTGATCAATTATCGACTGCGGATGCTCAATACGAAAGCCTATGGAAAACGGCTTAGATTCTATGTACACCCCTTGGTCCAACAATATTTGAAAGGTGTCGCGAGCGCTATGTCCTATTGCTAGTACAATGTGTCTACTCAATAGCGTTTCACCACTGCCAGTGGTCAGCCCGGTTACTTGGCCAGCGCCATCACTGTCTTGTTCGCGCAACAGTGATTCCACTTTCACCCCAAAACGCACCTCGCCTCCCAAACGAATGATTTCTGCACGCATCTTTTCCACCATTGTTACCAACTTGAAGGTGCCGATATGTGGCTTGCTCACAAACAAAATTTCATTCGGTGCACCAGCCTTCACAAATTCGGACAGCACTTTGCGGCCTAAATGACGGCGGTCTTTAACCTGACTATAAAGCTTACCGTCTGAAAATGTGCCGGCGCCGCCCTCACCAAACTGGACATTAGATTCGGTATTGAGCTCACGTTTGCGCCACATTGCCCAAGTATCCTTCGTGCGCTGACGCACCTCGCACCCCCGCTCCAGCACAATCGGCTTGAGGCCCATCTGGGCAAGCAGCAGAGCGGTCAAAATCCCACAGGGACCAAAGCCAACAATGATAGGCCGCTGCTGCTCGGCCTGCGGGAAATGCGGACCGGCCTGTGCGACGAAACGATAATGCGTGTCCGGACTCGGGCCAACACGAGAGTCACTTTTAAACTGCTCTAACAGCTTGTGCTCTTGTGCAGAGCGCAGCTCGACATCTAATTGGTAAATTAACAAGATGTTGGCTTTTTTACGCGCGTCATAACTGCGTTTGAAAACGCTAAAACTGCAGATATCTTCCTCACTGATGCCCAGTCGCTCGGCGATAGCCGCCGTCAGATCATCAGCGCCATGATCGAGCGAGAGTTTAATTTCATTTAGTCTGAGCATAGCTGCAGGTTTACTTCATTAAGTTTTGGCTGAATATCAGCGACCAAAATACGGTGATTCTCTCGCATATCGGTGACTGAAAAAAAGTCGCCGCTGCGTGCCGAGGCCGATCTCACCGGCCGCGACTTAAGCGTTAATATCATCATCTCAAATACATTATTGACCGCTAAACATACTGTCCTGCACAAAAACCAGAAGACCAGGCCCATTGAAAATTGTACCCTCCTAAATGGCCACTCACATCTAATACCTCTCCGATAAAGAATAGGCCATCATGACCCCTGGCCTCCATGGTCCGGGAACTCATTCCCACGGTATCCACGCCCCCCAGAGTAACCTCTGCCGTGCGGTAACCTTCGGTGCCTGAGGGTTTCAATATCCAACTACCCAATAGCGCGGCAAGCTCGGTCAGCCTTCTGTCACTATAGTCCGCCAGCTTCCGCTCTGCATCATTTGACCACCAGAGCGTTTGTAGCTCCGCCACCAGCGCTTTTGGCAATTTTTGCGCCAACAGACTACGCAGCAAGCTATGGCCCTGATCGCGCTTTGACTGCAGCAACCACTGGCTGATATCGAGGCTGGGTAGTAGGTTGATCGAGACTGTGTTGCCAGGGTACCAGTAATTGGAAATTTGCAGTATCACTGGGCCGCTGACACCCCGATGAGTGAATAACAAATTTTCAGTAAAGGACTGGCCGTTACAGTGGGCATCCACTTCCAATGCCACGCCAGACAATCGCTCACAGATTGACTTCATGGCGTCACTGAACATCAGCGGCACCAGTCCGGCGCGGCGCTCGGTCAATGGCAATGAAAACTGCGCGGCGATGTCATAACCGATACCACTGCCGCCCAACGTGGGTATGGAAAGTGCTCCGGTGGCGACCACCAGCGATTGGCAAACGACGGAGCGATTAGATTTCTCTGTATCTGGCCCCTGATCAAAAGACACAGAAAAACGACCAGTTGAATCACCCCCGGCCTCAATGGAGCTGACCCCGCACCGAGAGGAGACCGTCACCCCTGCTTTATCGCATTCCTGCAATAGCATTGTGAGAATATCCTGAGCCGAATTCTGACAAAACAGCTGTCCGTGTGCGCGCTCTTCGTAGTCGATACCGTAGCGCTCAACCAAGGCAATAAAGTCCCATTGCGTATAGCGGCTCAGAGCCGACTTACAAAAGTGTGGATTGCCAGAAACAAAGTGCTCCGGCTGGACAACGCGATTAGTGAAGTTGCAGCGGCCACCGCCGGACATAAGGATCTTTTTACCCACCTTGTTGGCTTTTTCCAACACCAAAACGCGACGGCCGCGCGCGCCAGCGACCGCAGCACAGAATAATCCCGCCGCGCCAGCGCCGAGAATAACGACATCGTAGTGTTCTATTCGTTCGTGCAAGAATTTCTCATCGACTGAAATGTGAACCGCAATTGAACAACCTTCTGAATATACCCGCCATCGCGACTGAACTAATTGTTGTGTGATAGTCTCAGTCTCTACCAGCCCACATTGGATTATTGGCTATGCAAAACCATATTATTGACGCTATCGGCATGTTGGGCGCATTAATGGTGGTACTGGCCTACTATTTATTGCAGCTCGAGCGGATTGATCCTAAAAGCCTTAGCTACAATTTGATAAATCTGGTGGGCGGTATCTTTCTCTTTTTTAGTCTGTGCTTCAACTTTAATCTTGCCAGTTTGGTGATTGAAATTTTCTGGATAGGTGCTTCAATGATTGGCCTGTGGAAATACTGGCGCCGACCCGCAGTGAGCGATCATTCCACCAGTTGATAGCAAGGCTGATATTTCTCCTGATCCAACTTCATTCGTTTCTGCCTCACCAGCATCTGCAACAGTCGATCCATGCTGGATAGAAATTTCTTGTCACCCGACAGCTGGTAGGGACCGTGCAGGCGCACCTGTTCAATGCCGAATGCCTTCACGTTGCCAGCCACCAGGCCCGAAAATGCACGGCGCAACGCACTGGCTAATTCATGCTTGGGCAAGTGGGCATCAAGCTGCAATGCCGCCATCGCGTCGTGTGTAGGAACAAAGGGCTCCTGCAGATCGGGCGAGATCACCAGTTCCCAGTTGAAATAG
>CAWLBR010000213.1:0-3640 GCA_963855085.1 Gammaproteobacteria bacterium | reverse complement strand
GCCAAATGGTAACCTTTGCATTCTTCGTGTGGTTCTGCATGAAGTTTGTCTGGCCGGTTATTATTGAGTCAATGGAAGAGCGACAGAAGAAAATCGCCGATGGTCTTGATGCGGCTGATCGTGCTCTGCGTGATCTGGAACTGGCGCAAAACAAAGCCACGGATCAGATGAAAGAAGCCAAGCAGGAAGCTGCTGGCATCGTTGATCAAGCGAACAAGCGCGCAAGTCAGATCGTTGATGAAGCCAAGGTTCAGGCACGCACTGAAGGCGATCGCCTGAAAGTCGCTGCTGAAGCTGAGATCGAGCAAGAGATCAATCGTGCTAAAGAAGAGTTGCGCACTGCTGTTGCAGGCCTAGCTCTGGCGGGTGCCGAGAAAGTGCTGGAAGCGTCTATTGACGACAAGGCCAATCGTGCATTGGTTGATAACTTAGCAGCGCAGCTGTAACTGAGGTTAGTCATGGCAGAATTAAGCACATTAGCCCGGCCCTATGCGAAAGCAGCATTTGAATTCGCCGAAACGGCGGGTGACTTGCAGGGCTGGTCGCAAAGCTTAGCGACTGCCGGGGCGGTTGCTCAGCAGTCCAATGTTGTGCGGCTGCTAGCTTCGCCAAGTGTTACGGCGGACCAGCAGGCGCAGGCATTGATTGAAATCTGTGGTGATGCACTCAACGAACAGGGACAGAACTTTTTAACCGTTCTGTCGGAAAATCGTCGACTGCAGCTACTGCCGGATATCTCGCAGCAATTTGATGTTTTAAAAGCCAACCGTGAAAAAGCGGTTGATGTGGAAGTGACCGCCGCCCATGAGCTCGATGCTGAACAACAGCAGAAGCTTATTGACGCGCTGAGCACCAAACTAGAACGTAAAGTAAACATGCAGGTTCGTTTAGATAAGAGTCTGCTGGGTGGTGCGGTTATACGTGCCGGGGATACCGTTATAGACGGGTCCATTCGTGGCCGATTGGCCAAACTCGCCGAGTCATTACACTCCTAAGGATTTGAGGCCTAAGCATGCAGCAACTGAATCCATCAGAAATCAGCGAAATTATTAAGAGTCGTATCGACAATCTTAATGTTTCTTCAGAAGCCCAAAATGAGGGCACCATTGTTTCCGTATCGGACGGTATCATTCGTATTCACGGTTTAGATGACGTGATGTACGGCGAAATGATCGAATTCGATGGCGGTGTCTACGGTATGGCACTTAACCTCGAGCGTGACTCTGTCGGCGCCGTGGTATTGGGTGACTATCAGGGACTGGCCGAAGGTCAAAAAGCCCGATGCACCGGACGTGTATTGGAAGTTCCAGTAGGTCCAGAACTGGAAGGTCGCGTAGTCGACGCCCTGGGTAACCCTATTGATGGTAAAGGTCCGATTAATGCGGCCCTCACCGATGCAATTGAAAAAGTAGCTCCAGGTGTTATTGAGCGTCAATCAGTTGATCAGCCAGTGCAAATTGGTCTGAAAGCGATTGATGCCATGGTGCCAATCGGTCGCGGTCAGCGCGAACTGATTATTGGTGATCGCCAGATTGGTAAGACTGCTATTGCAGTTGATGCCATCATCAACCAGAAAGGCTCAGGTATTAAATGTATCTATGTAGCCATTGGTCAGAAAGCCGCTTCGGTTGCCGCAGTTGTGCGCAAACTCGAAGAGCACGGCGCGATGGAGCACACAATTGTTGTTGCTGCTACCGCCTCTGATCCAGCCGCCATGCAGTTCTTGGCGCCGTTTGCTGGTTGTTCAATGGGTGAGTACTACCGAGATCGCGGTCAAGACGCACTGATTATTTATGATGATTTGACCAAGCAGGCTTGGGCCTACCGTCAAATCTCGCTGCTGCTAAAACGTCCTCCGGGCCGTGAAGCCTACCCTGGTGATGTGTTCTATTTGCACTCCAGATTGTTAGAGCGTGCAGCTCGCGTTAACCCAACTTACGTCGAGAAGTTCACCAACGGTGAAGTGAAAGGCAAGACTGGTTCATTGACTGCCTTGCCCGTTATTGAAACTCAGGCGGGTGACGTATCAGCCTTTGTACCGACCAACGTAATCTCGATTACCGATGGTCAGATCTTCCTTGAAGCGGATATGTTTAACGCCGGTGTTCGTCCAGCGATGAACGCAGGTATTTCGGTTTCTCGTGTGGGTGGTGCAGCGCAGACCAAAATTATTAAGAAACTGTCCGGTGGTATTCGTACTGCTCTGGCACAGTATCGTGAGCTGGCGGCATTCTCCCAGTTTGCCTCTGATCTCGATGAAGCGACTAAAGCCCAGCTGGATCACGGCGAGCGCGTAACCGAGCTGATGAAGCAGAAGCAGTACTCGCCACAGAGTATCGCTGAGATGGGCGTCATGGTTTACGCAGCGGACAACGGTTATTTGCAAGCGGTTGAAGTGAGCAAAATCGGTGATTTTGAATCAGCCCTGCTTTCTTATATGAAAGCTGAGCACGCTGATCTGATGGCGCAAATTAATGCATCAGGCGATTATAACGACGACATAGCAGCTGGCTTTAAAGCTGCTCTGGACAAGTTTATTGCAACCCAAACCTGGTAAGTCAGAGTAATCGGACAGGCATAAAACATGGCAATCGGAAAAGAAGTCAAAACCAAAATTGCTAGTATTGGTAGCACGCAGAAGATCACTAGCGCCATGGAAATGGTTGCGGCGAGCAAGATGCGTCGAGCTCAGGAACGCATGTCGTTGGGTAAACCCTACGCACAGCGCATCCGCGATGTGGTTGGCCATATAGCCAACGCGGTTTCTGAGTACCGTCACCAATATTTGACTGAGCGCGAAGTAAAGCGCGTCGCCTATGTCGTGATCTCAACAGATCGCGGCCTCTGCGGTGGTTTGAATATCAATCTGTTCAAGGCGGCCCTCAGGTCGATGAAAGCTTGGACAGATCAGGGTGTCGAAGTGGATATCTGCGTTGTTGGCAATAAAGCTGCAGGCTTCTTTAGCGCAGTTGGCGGCAATGTTGTTGCAGCGGTTAGAGATGTTGGCGATGAGCCCAATGCAGCGGATTTGATCGGCGGCGTAAAGGTTATGTTGGATGCCTACGATGAAGGCCGTATCGACAAGCTGTTTGTGGTGAGCAACGAATTTGTTAACACTATGACCCAGACACCTACTGTTGAGCAATTGTTACCACTGGCTGCAAATGACGATACTCGCCTTAAGCATCACTGGGACTATATCTATGAGCCCGATGCCAAGGAGCTGCTGGACGGCCTTTTGATTCGCTATATCGAATCTCAGGTATATCAGGGCGTGGTAGAGAATAAAGCCTGTGAGCAGGCCGCACGTATGCTCGCAATGAAAAATGCCACCGAGAATGCCGGTGAAATGATTGACGAATTGCAACTGCTTTATAATAAAGCCCGTCAGGCAGCGATTACCCAAGAGCTGTCAGAAATTGTAAGTGGCGCAGCAGCTGTATAAAGCGAAACGAATTTAAAGATTTAGTAAAGAGGAACCGGACATGAGTAGCGGAAGAATCGTACAAATTATTGGTGCTGTGATCGATGTGGAATTTCCACGTGATCAGGTACCCAGCGTATATGACGCACTAGTAGTCGACGGCAAAGGCCTAACTCTTGAAGTTCAGCAGCAGCTGGGTGACGGCGTTGTGCGTAC
>CAWLBR010000212.1:0-3642 GCA_963855085.1 Gammaproteobacteria bacterium | reverse complement strand
CAAAGCCACCTCAGCGACAAAACCAAAGTGGTGTATTTCGAAACCCCAGTGAATCCCAATATGCGGGTTATCGATATCGCCGCCGTCAGCGCCCTGGTCAAAGACTACAGCAGCGACATCAAAATAATGGTCGACAACACCTACTGCACACCGGCACTGCAACGCCCCCTAACCCTGGGCGCAGATCTTGTTGTCCACTCAGCCACCAAATATCTTGGCGGCCACGGCGACCTAATTGCCGGCGCAGTAGTGGGTGATGCAGAGACCATTCAACAGATTCGCCTGTTTGGCTTAAAAGATATGACCGGTGCAGTTATCTCACCGATGACCGTATTTCTAATCCTTCGCGGCATCAAAACCTTGCAGTTAAGAATGGAACGTCACTGCCAAAACGCCCAAGCCATAGCCGAAATGCTTGAGCGGCACCCAGCAGTAGATCAGGTGTTTTTCCCCGGTTTAAAAACCGACCCTTGGCACGCCATCGCCTCCAAGCAAATGGACGATTTCGGCGGCATGATCGCCCTAGAGCTTAAAGGAGGATACGAAGCCAGCGTCCGCATGCTCAACAAACTCAAGCTAGCCAAACTAGCCGTCAGCCTAGGAGATGCAGAAACCCTAATCTCCCACCCAGCCAGCATGACCCACTCCGTCTATACATTAGAGGAGCGTGCCGCCCATGGCATCAGTGAAGGCCTAGTCCGAATTTCAGCCGGACTAGAGTCCATAGAAGATATTATCGCGGACCTAGAACAGGCCCTAGAAAGTTAAGAGAGAAGAACTCTTAAACGAAAGACTTAAAACGAAAGACTTAAAACGAAATTACAACTGTTACCAGCCCACTGCGAGAGCCCAGATAGTCTCTGGGTTTGTCCTTGAGATCAATCAGCGCCCATGGGACCGATCTCAAGGACAGACCCAGGGGCTATAGCGCACTGACCACCAACCCCGCACCCACTAAAAACCCTAAAGAGTCTTAGTAGTAGTCCCAGTCACAGCAAAAACCACCTCACCATCCTCCAACTGCCCGCGCAAAACATCCCCCTCAGCCACAGCAGCCACCGACCTAATCACCGCATCATCAGCATCGCGAATAATCGAATACCCCCGCCCCAAAGTCTTCAGCGGACTAACCGTATCCAACAAATGCATCGCCTGCCCAGTCCTACTGCGCCTAACCTCAAGCTGCTGCTTCACCGACCGCGACATCTGCTTAACATACCTAGCCACCAGCTGGTGATAGTCACCAATCGCCTCACCAGGATGCACCCGAGCAAGCTGGCTCTGAACGCGATTCATCCGCTGACGTCGCTGCTCAAGCCCACTATTGATCGCCCGGCGCAAGCGAATATCCAAATGATCCAGATGCTGACTCTGCTCCTGCAGCTTATGTCCAGGATGCCGCAAACGCTTCTTCAAATAATCAGCACGCTGCCCCAACTGCTGAATCTTGCGCCCCATAGCCTCAGTCAACAGAATCTCAAAACCCTCAAACTGATTGAGAATATCCTCACCATCAGGACTTAACAACTCCGCCGCCGCAGAAGGCGTCGGCGCCCGCAGATCAGCAACAAAATCCGCAATAGTGAAATCCACCTCGTGACCCACCGCACTAACAATGGGAATAGCACTGGCAAAAATCGCCCGAGCCACAACCTCCTCATTAAACGGCCACAAATCCTCCAACGAACCACCACCGCGCCCAACTATTAATGCATCGCACTGGCCCAGCTGATTGGCATTACTAATAGCCTCAACAATCTGTTTCGCCGCCTGCTCCCCCTGAACCGCAGTGGGGAAAATACTCACCTTAATCGACGGAAAGCGCCGCTCCAAAACCGAAAGAACATCCTTAACCGCCGCCCCAGTAGCCGACGTAATCACACCAATATGCGACACCGAATCCGGCATAGGCTTTTTATGCTGATTATCAAACAACCCCTCATCACTAAGCTGTTGCTTAAGTTGCTCAAACTGACGCTGCAGCGCACCAAAGCCCGCCTCCTCCATATGCTCAATAACCAGCTGATACTCACCGCGCCCCTCATAGAGGCCAGCACGACAACGCACCAACACCTGAGTACCATTGGCCGGCTTAAAGCCAACCCGCTGATTGGAATTGCGGAACATCGCGCAGCGCACCTGGGCCTGATCATCTTTAAGAGTCAAATACCAATGCCCGGAAGCCGGGCGAGCAAAGTTCGAAATCTCACCCTCCACCCACAGCAGCGGCAACTGAGTTTCGATTAAATGACGGACGCTGCGATTAAGCTGGCTAACGCTGAAGATTTGACGTTCTGAAGGATTAGTTATCATGCTGCTATTGTAGGGATTGAGGGCACTTTAAGTCACGGTTTTATCTGGCCTTTTAACTTGCTCTAGCAGCCCAAATAGTTGTTTACCTTGACATAGCCGCTGAATTATAATGCACCGCTTACTTTCCAAAACCTCGCTGAGGTAAGCGTCCCCTTATGTTACGCATTTCCCATGAAGCATTAACCTTTGACGATGTACTGTTAGTACCCGGCTACTCTGCTGTTACAGCAAAAGACGTGTCGACCCACTCGCAGCTTACTCGTGGCATAACCATGAATATCCCACTGGTCTCAGCGGCTATGGATACAGTCACCGAATCGCGCCTGGCAATTGCCATCGCAGCGGAAGGCGGCGTTGGCATAATCCACAAGAGCATGACCATCGAACAGCAGGCCAAAGAAGTCCTGGCTGTAAAGAAATATGAAAGTGGTGTGGTTAAAGACCCCTTTACGATTCAGTCTTCAGCGACCCTGGCCGAGCTCTATGCCCTAACCGTCGCCAACAACATCTCCGGTCTGCCGGTTTTGGAAGACGGCAACCTAGTGGGTATAGTCACTCGACGCGATGTGCGTTTTGCCACGGATATGGATGCACTTGTGACCTCAGTAATGACACCCAAAGCTGAGCTAGTCACAGTCAAAGAGGGTGCAGAGGCCGACGAAGTCCGCGCACTGCTCCATGAACATAGAATTGAAAAAGTATTGGTCGTAAATGACGCCTTTGAACTCAAAGGTCTGATTACCGTCACCGATATAGATAAAGCCGAACAGCACCCCAATGCCTGTAAAGACGATCAGGGTCGACTCCGTGTTGGCGCTTCAGTCGGCGTAGGCGAGGGCACCGACGAACGTGTTGCTGCTCTGGTCGCCGCTGGTGTTGACGTCCTAGTAGTAGATACCGCTCACGGCCATTCCAAGAATGTCCTCGATCGCGTTACCTGGATCAAGGCTAACTTCCCCGGCGTTCAAGTTATTGGCGGCAACGTCGCCACTGGTGCTGGTGCCAAAGCTCTGGCCGATGCCGGAGCTGACGGCGTCAAGGTCGGAATAGGTCCAGGTTCAATCTGTACCACACGCATTGTCACAGGTATTGGCGTGCCGCAGATCACTGCCATAGCTGACGCTGTAGCAGCCCTCGCAGGCACTGGCGTTCCCGTAATTGCCGATGGCGGCATCCGCTATTCAGGCGATATGTCCAAGGCTGTTGTGGCCGGTGCCAGCGCCGTGATGATGGGTTCCATGTTGGCCGGTACTGAAGAAGCGCCTGGCGATATCGAAATCTATCAGGGTCGCTCCTACAAATCCTATCGCGGCATGGGCTCCTTGGGAG
>CAWLBR010000211.1:0-3683 GCA_963855085.1 Gammaproteobacteria bacterium | reverse complement strand
GTCGCGCCTTCCACCAGACGATCTCTACAGCCTAGATGCAGAGGACCGATTGCGGCACGCCCGTGGTCAAAGTCTACCAGATTGGCTTGCGTTACGGAGTGGCGCGGTGGGTGTTTTCCCCGATGCCGTAGCGTTTCCGCGCAGCACTGAGGAGGTTCGATCCTTACTTCAAATGGCAAACGAACGGCAGATTGACATTATCGCCTATGGCGGCGGCACATCTGTAGTCGGGCATATAAATCCGGAGGAAGACGGCCGCCCAGTGCTGACCATCGATATGACGCGCATGGATCAACTCATGAGCCTAGACAAAGAGAGTCAAATTGCGACCTTTGGGGCAGGCACTATCGGGCCCCGCGTGGAAGCACAACTCAAAACTGAAGGCTATACTTTGGGGCACTACCCACAGTCTTGGGAGCTTTCTACTATTGGGGGTTGGGTCGCCAGCCGTTCCAGTGGCCAGCAGTCATTACGTTATGGGCGTATTGAGCAGATGTTCGCCGGGGGCCGCATCGAAACGCTAAAGGGCACTTTGGATATTCCCACGGTTCCTGCTTCATCAGCGGGACCCGATGTGCGTGAATTTTTCCTCGGCACAGAGGGGCGCATGGGTATCATTACCGAGGTTAAAGCCCGGGTAACACCTTTACCCGAGCAGGAATCTTTTCACGTATTATTTTTCCCCACCTGGGAGACTGGACTGGCCGCAGTGCGTGAAATCGTCCAGAGTAAAATGCAACTTTCCATGATGCGCCTGAGCAACCAAATCGAAACTTTCACACAGCTTCGGCTAGCGGGCGGAGCTCAGGTAATTGCCTTACTGGAGAAATATCTCAGTTTACGTGGAGCCGGTGACAATAAAGTTATGTTCACATTCGGTGTCACCGGATCTAAAGGCCAATGTCAGTCAGCACTGAAGCTTACCCGCCAAATTGCCAAGCGTCATGGCGGTGTAGGCGCCGGCCCTGCGCTAGGAAAAAAGTGGGAGCACAGCCGATTTCGCTCGCCTTATTTACGCCATGGATTGTGGGATTCCGGCTATGCCGTTGACACCATGGAAACTGCTATCGACTGGGTGCGAGTGCCCGAGGCAGCAGCAGGCATTCAGGCTGATATTACCAACGCCTTGTCAGACGAGGGAGAAGCTGTGCATGCCTTCACGCATCTTTCTCATTTCTATGGTCAGGGCTCAAGTATTTATACAACGTATATATTTCGCTGCGGCAGCGACTACGAAACAACCTTGGCTCGGTGGGAAAAACTGAAGGCGGCCGGTGCTGAAGCCATTGTCCGCTTTGGTGGCACTATCAGCCATCAACACGGGGTAGGAAAAGATCATGCAAAATATCTATCCGCAGAAAAAGGTGAGCTGGGCATTGAAGCCATTCAGACTCTGGTAGAACTGTTTGACCCACAGCAACAAATGAATCCAGGTAAGCTAGTTCCCTGAATGATATTCGATAACACAAAGGCTTAACAATGAACGTGCGAAGTACCACTTTTACTGATCGGAAGGCACTTTGGAAGACGCTCCAGCAGGGAGACTCTAACTGGGACATGGTGATTGTCGGCGGCGGCATTATAGGTGCTGGCATTTTACGCGAAGCCGCCAGGCGAGGGATTAAGGCCTTGCTGGTAGAACAACAAGACTTTGCCTCGGGCACATCCAGCCGATCATCCAAAATGGTTCATGGTGGCCTGCGCTATATCAGCCATGGGGATATTAAGCTGACCAAAGACTCTCTTCGTGAACGGGAGCGGCTATTGCGAGAGGTCCCAGGACTCATCGACCGCATGGGGTATTTTTTCACCCTTAGAAAAGGTCAGTTTCCCGGGCGGTTTGTGTTCGGTCTTTTGCTGGCCCTATACGACTGGTTAGCGGGCATCAAAAACCACCGGTACTTCAACAAAGCCTCAGTCCAGCAGCAGTTTTCTGGCATCAACAGTCACGGGCTCAATGGCGCCATGTATTACACCGACACAGTGACAGACGATGCGAGACTAGTACTGCGCGTACTTCAGGATGCTACGGAGGCAGGGGGCGTTGCGGTCAACTACATGAAAGTTGAATCCTTGCTCAAGACAGAGGGGCAAGTAACAGGCGTAGTCATCAAGAATACCGAAAATACAGAACAGGTTGAAATACAGTGTAAGTCGGTCGTTAACGCAACTGGAGCCTGGGCGGACCGGCTAAGAAATGAAGTTAACTCGGAAAAGCGTATTCGACCCCTGCGTGGCAGTCATCTTGTGCTTCCAATGTCGAAGCTCCCTGTAGAGGACGCGCTGACTCTTTTTCACCCTGTTGATAAACGTCCGGTGTTTATATTTCCGTGGGAAGGCACCACGGTAGTGGGTACTACAGATCTTGATCACAATGAAGATCTGGATGAAGAACCGGTTATCAGTGAACAAGAACTAGCGTACCTGCTGGAAGCCGTGGATGCACTTTTCCCACAACATAGCCTGTCTCGAGACGACATTCTTTCGACCTGGTCGGGGGTCCGCCCAGTAATAGGATCGGATGAAGCGAGAGATCCTTCAAAGGAAAGACGAGACCACGCTGTATGGCATGATAAAGGGCTTGTGACGGTCAGTGGAGGCAAGCTCACCACCTTTCGCCTGATCGCACTGGACGCCATTAAGGCGGCAGCCGAAACGCTTGGCCATATCGAGATACTGGAGAGCGATGATTGCATTTTCAAAGCCCCCGGGATTACAGCGACCGAACTCAACATAGCAGACCACCAATGGGCTCAACGGTTGATCGGCCGTTACGGGAAGCATGCCAAGACCCTGATGACTGAGGCTACCGATGCAGAGCGTTTGCCTATAGAAACTACGGCATTTTGCCTAGCGGAGTGCCGCTGGGCTGCACGCAATGAATCGGTGGTGCACCTGGATGACTTAATGCTGCGTCGCACTCGACTAGGCTCAATATTGGAACATGGAGGGGAAAGTCTGTTTCCGGCTATTGAACAGATTTGTGCGCAGGAACTGAACTGGGATGCCGAGCTTTGGAAAAGGGAACTGTCGCGCTACCGAGAGATCTGGAGAACACGCTATTACCTGCCAGGCGCATAAGAGCCAACCAGAAAGAGCAACCGCATGAGCAATAATAAAGAGTATGTACTGGCGATAGATAATGGCACGCAAAGTGTTCGAGCGCTCGTTTTCGACCTCGAAGGTCAACTGGTTGCTAAAAGCAAAGTCGAGATAGAACCTTATTATTCGAATCAACCCGGTTGGGCTGAACAGGATGCTGATTATTTTTGGGCCAATCTTTGTAAAGCCTGTTGTGCGCTCTGGCCACAGCTCGATTTTCCAAAAAGTGCTATTAAAGCGGTCGCCCTGACCACGCAAAGGGCAACCATTATTAATCTCGACCGTGATGGGAAACCGCTGCGCCCAGCCATCGTCTGGCTTGACCAGAGGCTGGAGCAAGATTTGCCTTCCATGGGACTGTGGAACATCCTCCTTACTTTAGCGGGAGAGAAGGACGCTGTAAGATTTTTTCGCAGCGAGGCTGAGGCTAATTGGATTAAGAATAAGCAGCCGGAAATCTGGAATAAAACAGCTAAATACCTACTACTGTCGGGCTACCTGACTTACAAACTTACAGGAAAGTATGTCGATTCAGTCGCCAGCCAGGTGGGCTATCTACCGTTTGATTTCAAGCGACATGA
>CAWLBR010000210.1:0-3697 GCA_963855085.1 Gammaproteobacteria bacterium | reverse complement strand
GTGCGCAAAATACGCGAGCGCGACTACCTCTATATAGATCGCATGCAAGATTACTACGACGGCTTCTCCCAACAGATGCACCTCGCCTATCAAGATTTTCGCCGCGCCTCCTACGATTCAGTGGTCCGCGCACGCCAGCTAAACCAACAGGGCAACAAACAGATTATCAGCGGTATTGGCGCTATTCTGGCGGGCATCTATGGACGCTCTCAGGCACGTACCGGCATTGCCGATGATGCCGGCACTGCCACTGCCGCAGTGGGCGGTTTTGTGCTCAAGGCCGGCCTCGACAAGAAACAAAAAGCCTCTGAGTACAATGAGTCCGTGGCCGAGATGGGCTCTTCCCTAGAAGCTGAAATCGCGCCCCAGGTGATCGAACTAGAAGATCGCACAGTAACCCTTACAGGTACAGTGCAAGCCCAGTATCAACAGTGGCAGGAACTGCTGGGCAAAATCTATCAGCAAGAACGGGCGACCCCCTGATCTATGGATAAGCCAATCGCCACTGATAGTAAACAAAAGGGCATACAAAAGCTTGCCCTAGCCCTGTTGCTGCTGTTGGCCTCTGGGGTAATTTTTGTGTTGCCCAGTCTGGTATCTGAACCCTGGATCAGTGGCTCCGATCAATCACAGCGAGCGACAGTGCCATCACCCACCGTTGTCAGTCCCTCCACCGCAGCGCAAAAAACCCAATATCGCCAAAATGCCCAAACAGTGCTGGCGGAGATTATTCAGCGCCGCGACCGTCTGTTCAATGAGCGCGGCGTCGAGCAGTGGGGAGAGTTTGAATTTAAGCAGGCGCAACAAGCGGTTGAGCGCGGTGATCAAGAGTATGGCTTTGGCGACTACAGCGATGCCGTCAGCAGTTATAAGGCTGCCCTGAACGGTCTCACTGCACTGGAAGGCAAAGCCGAATCTCTGCTTGAAAAAGCCATTGCTGAAGCCACTGTGGCCATAGGAAATTCAGTGCTCAGCACTGCGGTTAGCGCCACAACATTGGCTACAGCCATTGCCCCAGAAAACCGTACAGTGATACACCTAAACCAGAGAACTCTGAGCCTGCCAACCGTTATCGACGCCATGGAACGGGGTGAGCAATTGCTCGCGCTGGATAGATTAGAGCGAGCTGAGCAGGCTTTTACTGAGGCGGTTACCGCCGACCCAGAACATAAAAAAGCCGCTGCCGCCCTCGCCTCAAGCCAACAGCAAATGACTGAACAGCGCTTTCGCGGTTATATGAGCGACGGCTTCCGCGCCCTGGACCAGAATAGGTTTACAGACGCCACTAGAGCCTTCGAACAAGCCGGCACTGTGTATAAGGCAAATCCGGCAGTTGCCCAGGCCTTGGCTCAGGTAGAGACCCGCCGCTCCCAGCTCTGGGTGAGCGATCGTATCCTTGAGGCAACTGAACTCGAAGCTCAGGAAAAATGGCAGCAGGCTATGGAGGTCTATAAAAAGGTGCTGGCAACTGATGGCACTCTCACCGATGTTAGAGTGAAACAGATCCCGGTGAGCGTCCGTGCCGATCTCGACAACCGGATTAAAAAAGCCCTCAGCGATCCGCTGGCTCTCTCGGCAATCAGCCAGTTTCGCCGCGGTCAAAAAGTCCTTCAAGATGCCTCCGGAATACGCAATCCAGGGCCAGTGTTGCAACAGCAGATAAGCGAACTGCGCAAGGCACTTAAAGCCTCCCAGACCCCAATTCAAGTTGTACTGACCTCAAACAGCAACACCGATGTAACATTGTTCAGGGTAGCCAAATTAGGCGCCTTCGACAAAACTGCTGTTTCCCTAAAGCCCGGCCGCTATATAGTCGCAGGCACAAGGATGGGGTTTCGCGATGTCAGAGTTGAATTCACGGTGACAGATCAGGGCTTGGATGAGCCGATTAGGGTGAGTTGTAACGAGGCTATTTAATAAGTAGCTACTTAATAAAATCTATGCAATCAGCGTATTTTGAGTCGACGCACTGGCAGCAACGGACTGCCAGTAACGGAACTGCGTTGACAATTGTGTAAAATCTTGTTCGCACGATGTAACCATTGGCGCTAGTGGGAGTCCTAATATTAAGCGACCAGTCAAACCTCAGTAGCATAGCTACCTGTTTAGCGAGGAATCGGGCACCATAGAGTGATTAAAACTCGCATCACAAAGAGTCGCAGCCACAAACAAAACTAGAAGAATTAGAAATTAACTATGGTTAAGACAAGGAATACCACACCGCTCTCCGCCACGGACTTTACGCCACTGGAAAAAAAGCCAGTCACAGGTCGCCGCGGCCCCTCGCCAGCCATGTTATTCACCACTGCCTTCACCGTTGTGGCAATTGCCATACTGGTTTTTTTGTTTGCTGCTCGAGCCATTATTCTACGTTTAGATCCAGCCTCAGCAGAGGTGGATTTGGGCGGTCTGGCATTTCATATTGGCGACAACTATCTGCTGCTCAAAGGTGAGCACCCGCTAAACGCCCAAGCCCCCGGCTACTACCCCCTGCGTAAAACCATCCAAGTCAGCGGCGAAGCCACCCAAGAGATCGAGGTGGTACTACAGCCACTGCCGGGCAATTTACTGGTGCGTTCAACCCTAGACGATATACAGCTATCAATTGACGATCAGGATGTCGGTAGCGTGCCCGGCACCATCAACGAAATCAGTCCTGGCGCCCACAAGCTGGAATTTTCCAAATACCGTTATTTCACCTTGCAGCAAGAGGTAGATATTGAAGGACTGGGCAAAACCCAGGCCATTGATATAACCCTGCAGCCAGCCTGGGGGCAGGTTCAGTTCACCACTGTGCCCGAAGGCGCAGAGCTGTTTATCGACCAGCGCTTGATAGGCCAGACGCCATTGAGTGCAGAAGTACTGGAGACAGGCAGTCAGCTGAGCCTCAAGGCCCCCGGCTACAAAGCCCTTCAGCAGCAGGTCAGAGTAAAAGCCGGCACTAAGAGCGAGCATCCATTGATCGAGATGATCGTTGCCGATGGCACGGTGGCGATCAACAGCTCACCCCAAGGAGCCAGCATTACCATCGACAAGCAGTTTAAAGGCACCACACCGATGGATGTGGCGGTAACGCCCTTTGCCAAGCACAACATTGAATTGTTCCTCGAAGGCTATCTTAATGCCAAGCGATCGGTCAGTGTTAAGCCTGAACAAGAGAGTCAAATCAGCGTCAATCTAACCCCCAACATAGGCACAGTGCGACTCAATATCACACCGGCTGATGCTGCGATTTTAGTCGACGGCAAACGTCGCGGCAGCGGCAGCCAGACTCTCTCCCTAAACGCCAAGCCCCACAGCATCAGCGTCGAAAAAAGCGGCTACGAAACCAAGTCCATGACTGTGACGCCTAGACCCGGGCATCAGCAGGCGCTGACCATCAAATTGCTGACATTGCAGCAAGCCTATTGGGCTTCGCGACCGGCAACAATCAAAACCTGGGTGGGCGGCAAACTGAAACTATTTCAACCCAGTGAGCAATTTATGCTCGGTGCTCCGCGACGTCAGCCTGGCAGGCGTGCCAATGAAGCCGAGCGCGCCGTGCGTCTCGAGCGACCTTTTTATCTGGCCACCAATGAAACCACCAATGGCCAATTTAAACGCTGGAAAGATCGACACAGTTCAACGGCGGTAAAGGGCCAAACTCTGGATATGGCGGATCAGCCGGCGGCCAAAGTCAGCTGGGAAGATGCCGCAC
>CAWLBR010000209.1:0-3699 GCA_963855085.1 Gammaproteobacteria bacterium | reverse complement strand
AAGCTCACTAAGCGAAAGATGCTTGGGGTGGTATTGGCGCTTACTGGGGCTAGTATTGTTGCCTTTCAGTAGGCTCTCGCCGCAATCCTGTCATCCCGACCGCTCCTAATTTGTCATTCCGACCGCAGTGGAGGGATCTCAACCAGTCGGCAGAAGATCCTTCTGCTTCGCATAGGATGACAGTATAGGTTTTAGAAAATCACACCTACGCTCTGCTAGTGACTACTGCAAAAACGCCGGTGACTTGGGCAGCGTGGCAACGTCTGCTGGTTCGTGCTGAATAATCACGCGGGCACCAGAATCTCTAGCCAAAGCCTCAAATAGGTCCATTGACTCTCTAGTCTGAGCCTCATCGCTATTAAATCGAGGAACTCTTTTTAACTCTCGGCTTTCCTTGCGGTGATAGAGATCACCAGTGAGAAGAATCGGACCACTCTCAACTAGATTAACCTGCAGCGCGCTGTGTCCTGGGGTATGTCCCGGCAACTCTAAAATCATCACAGACCCATCGCCAAAAACATCGTGATTGCCACGGTGAATACTCTTGCTAAGCTCGGTAAAAGCTGCGTTCTGCGCTCTGTTCTCATCACTGCTGAACATATAGTCAAATTCATCTTTATTGACTAACCACTGACTCTCAGGAAAAAGAGCGGCCTGACCACTGTGGTCAAAATGGCTGTGAGAGATGGCTATAAATTCAATGTCTTTGGCGCTCAGGCCTATATCAGCCAGCTGCTCGGTCAATGTTCTGTCGAGCGCCATGGTGAAAATGCCGTTAGTTTGGGGGGCGGCGCCAGCGAGGCCATGGGGTAGGCCTAGGTCCCAGAGTAGATCCCCCTGAGGGTGACGAATAAGGTAGCAAGTGTTGGTCAAAATATCTGTTTGCCCGGCGTAGTCGCCAGTGGAGGAGAAGGCGTCGAGATCAGATACTTCTATAGAGCCGCAGTCAAAGGTATAGAGGCTTAAGGGGGTGGCCACTATGGCGTTATCTGGCAGGTCGGGTGCTGGTGCGCTGATGTTTTGTTCTTCCGAACTACAACCGACTAGTAATAGGCTTGCTACCATTAAGTACTTAATCATCCTGATTCTCCTCAATTTAAAAACATCAATTATTACGTTTTAGCTTAGCACTCGCCTAACCGCCTTATCCCAACCAGCCACTTTCTTATCGCGCAGTTCAATCGCCATCTCAGGCGCAAAGTTTTTATCCAATCGCCAATTATCAGCAAAGCCCTGTTGATCGGGCCAAATTCCAGCCCGCGATCCAGCCAGCCAAGCTGCACCTAATGCCGTTGTCTCGGCAATCACGGGGCGATCAACCGGTGCCTGCAAAATATCCGCAAGACGCTGCATGGTCCAATCACTGGCGACCATGCCGCCATCAACCCGCAATACGGTCTCCGCATTTTGATCCCAATCGGCGTGCATGGCATTGAGTAAATCCAGGGTTTGGTAACAAACTGACTCCAGTGCTGCGCGAGCAATTTCCGCGGGACCTGTGCCACGGGTTAAACCCAACAGTGCACCGCGAGCATCGGCGTCCCACCAGGGGGCACCGAGGCCAGTAAAGGCGGGAATCATATAGACATCTTGATTGTCATCGGCCTGCTGGGCTAGTTCCCCTGACTGTTGGGCGCTGTCAATAATACCGAGGCCATCGCGCAGCCATTGCACGGCGGCGCCAGCGATAAAGATGGAGCCTTCGAGGGCATAGGTGACTTTGCCGTCCAACTGATAGGCGATGGTGGTGAGAAGTTTGTTGCTTGAGGCTACTGCAGTTGTGCCTGTATTTAATAATGCAAAACAGCCGGTGCCGTAGGTGGATTTCATCATGCCGGTTTCGAAACAGGCTTGGCCTACTGTGGCGGCTTGTTGGTCACCGGCAATGCCTAGAATGGGTATTGAGCTCTTATTGTCTAGCAGGCTGGTGACGCCAAAGTCGGCGGCGCAGTCTTTGACTTCAGGTAGCAGTGAGCGGGGAATATTGAATAGGGTTAATAGTTCGTCGTCCCACTGGCCCTGATGAATATTGTAAAGCATGGTTCTTGAGGCGTTGGTGGCGTCGGTTGCGTGGCTCTTAGCGTCCGTAAGGTTCCACAGCAACCAGCTGTCCATGGTGCCAAAGGCCAGTTCACCGCGCTCGGCTCGCTCCCGTGCGTCTTCCACGTTGTCTAGTAGCCAGGCGATTTTGGTGGCGGAAAAATAGGGGTCGAGAAGGAGGCCAGTTTTGCCGCTGACCATGGCTTCTAGGCCCTGATCTTTTAGGCTGTTGCAGTACTCTGCGGTGCGGCGATCTTGCCAGACGATGGCGTTGTAGATCGGCTCTCCAGTTTTACGATCCCATAATAATGTGGTCTCGCGCTGGTTGGTGATGCCGATGGCGGCAATCTGTTGTGCGTCGATACCAGCTTCAATCATTACCTGCTTGGCAGTGTCGATGGAGGTTTGCCAGATATCTAGGGCGTTGTGCTCAACCCAGCCGGAGTCGGGGAAGTGCTGGTCAAATTCTTGCTGTGACTGGGCGACTATGGCGTAGTGTTGATCAAACAATATGGCTCTGGAGGAGGTGGTGCCTTGATCCATTGCCAGGATCAATTTTTTCTCAGTGTCCATGGTGCGCCTTTGGTCATTTTGTTTTTGGTAACACCACAACTTCAGTGGCGCTGTAAATATCGTGGAGGCAGGCTTTGGCTGGTGGCACTAAGCACCAGAGATAACCAATACCGCCAATGGCTAAAGATAGGCTGGCGAGGAGGCTGCGTTTAATACATTGCTCGGGGGTGGCCAGTGAGCCGTCAGCCTGCTGTAGTTTCAGACGCCAGGATTTCATGCCCAATGTCTGGCCCTGTTTGCGCCAACATATATAGTAGTAGCCGATTAATGCGGCGATCAAGCCGGCAAAACTGAGCCATTGCAGCAGTGCGCCTGGCTGCACATCTTCAACTTGCTGTGAGCCACTGAATAAAACCTTAATCACCGTGAGTAAGAATCCATAGGCGAGGATAATCGCAAACAGCAGGAAGGCGTCGTAGATCAGTGCGGCGAGACGACGCCACAAATTGGCAGTGGGGTAGGGCTCAGATTCAGATGGGGACATATATTATTGGTCACAGTGGTTAATCATCTCCGAATTCTGCCGAAAGCCAGTACAATGCGCAATCATTAGAAAAACTATCGGGAGATTGTGGTGGATTGGATTTACGGCATACATGCTGTTCAAACGATGCTTAAGTCAGCGCCAGGGCGCGTACGAGAGCTGCATGTGCAACGTGGCCGTCAGGATGATCGTCTACAAAAAATTCATAAGTTGGCTGAACAGCATGGCGTGACGCTGCAGTGGGCAACGGTGAAAAATCTCGATGACAAAGTTGAGGGTCGTCATCAGGGTGTTATTGCTCTCTGTGAAGAGGGGCAAACGCATGACGAAGCTTTTTTACTTGAGATGATGGAGAAGCAGGGCAATAAGGCGCTGTTTCTCGTTCTCGACAGTGTCACTGATCCGCATAATCTCGGTGCCTGTTTACGTTCCGCCGACGGTGCTGGCGTCCATGCTGTGATTGTGCCCAAAGATAACTCTGTGGGTTTGACCCCAGTGGTGCAAAAGGTGGCCTGTGGTGCAGCCGAGTCTGTGCCGCTGGTGATGGTCACTAACCTGACCCGCACTCTGGAGAAGTTGCAGCAGGCCGGTGCTTGGGTTGT
>CAWLBR010000208.1:0-3708 GCA_963855085.1 Gammaproteobacteria bacterium | reverse complement strand
TCACTTCACGAATCATATTGGCAACTTTAGGAATATCGCGATCGTGGGGCGAGCGCCAGGCGGCACCCATACAGAAACGACTCGAACCACTAGCTTTAGCCACCTTCGCCGCTTCAATCACCGCCTCAATTTCAAGCAACTTCTCTTTTTCCAAACCGGTGTCATAGCGGGCACTCTGAGGGCAGTATTTGCAGTCTTCAGGGCAGGCGCCGGTTTTAATCGACAGCAGCGTACTCAGCTGCACCTGATTGGGATTGAAATGGCGACGATGCATCACCTGAGCATCAAACAGTAGATCATTAAACGGCTGATTAAATAGCCCTAGAACTTCGTCACGGGTCCAGTTATTGCGGATTGTGCTGTCTTGGGGGGCTGCCATAGCCAAAACTCCATCATTGTCGGTCAGATCGACAATGATAGAGCGACAGATTTCACTGTCAACCTAATTTAACATTTAAGGTTAACGGTGGAATTCTCGGGCAGTTACCGTGCGCGGGAATCTCCACCTAAAAACAGCCCTATTTTTGTCCAAAAATATGCATTGATCTGGCCATACCTTTCTTTGACCATCTATACCAGAGACGCGGTAGCAGACGGAAAGTTAGATAAGCCCTTCTCCACCATCCCGGCACAATAATCAATGGCAGATTTTTGGCAACCTGATCAATGGCTTCGCGAGCAAACTCATCTGCAGGCATGGGGTTAAAAGCGGACCAAAATTTAGTCACCTGCTCTTTAGTGATACCTGAACCCAGTTTGCCAAATTCGCCACCGGTCAAAATCGGCGTTTGAATAGCGCCCGGGCAGAGTGCACTCACCCGAACACCGCGATATTCAGCTTCGATGCGCAGGGCCTGAGACAATCCAACCACGGCAAATTTACTGGTACTGTAGGGCACGGCATTGGTCGATGGAATCAAACCCGCCATGGAGGCGGTGTTGACTATATGGCCAAAACCTTGCGCCACCATAAGCTTATAACAGGCCTAAACACCGTTGGTGACGCCACGAATATTCACATCAATACTGATATCCCAGTCATCCACCTCGAGATCATGGGTCATGCCACCAACAGCGATACCGGCATTATTAAACATATAATCGAGTCGTCCGGTCTTGGCCACAGTCTCATCTACCAGCGCCTGCACAGCGGAGTAATCACAGACATCCAACTCTCGAGCCCAGGCATTGCCACCATCGGCAACAATACTCGCCGCTAGCTCTTCGGCCAAGACTATCTGTCGATCAGCCAAGATCACGGTGCTGCCGCGGCTGACCAGCTCCAGTGCCATAGTACGGCCAATACCTGAAGCACCACCGGTAATAATGGCGGTGGCGTCTTTAAAGACTCTAATTTGATCGATCACTACTGAACCCCTTAAATTTTTACCGGCACTCCATCTTTTGTGGCGTTACCATTGAGTTAATCATTGCCTTGAACTGAGCATTAAATTGACCTCAGTCGCTCAGAGTACCTATAGCCACTTTAGATCAAGTTGATTTGTACGCTGGGTATTATGCACTGCTAAATGGTTGAAGGCGATATCAGCGGGATGCCCTTTAACCTGCTGCTGGCAGCAACAATCATCGCGCCCTGAAGCATGATTTTATTGAATTCGTATTATCCCATTAAAAGCCAACCTGACACGAGAGAACGCCATTCCAGCGAGCACAATCCACTGGTAAAAAACCACCCAGAGTCCAATTGCTGTGAGATAGAGTGGCAGAGCCATAAAACCACGCCAATCGGGACTTAAACGGGCCTTTAAAGGCGATTACCATGTTGCCAATCTAGGCTAAAAAGGCTTAAATAAGGGTCTAAAAAAAGATTATAGAACTAATTTAAAGAAGGAAAAATATGATGGGTTTTGGATGGCAAGAATTATTAATTATTGCGGTAATTGTGGCACTGGTTTTTGGTACTAAAAAATTGCGCAATATAGGTTCGGATCTAGGTGGCGCGGTGAAGGGGTTTAAAGATTCCGTCGGCAGCGATAGCAAAGACGAAGGTCAGACAGCTGTGGAGTCTGACACCTCAGCCGAGAAAAAAAGCACTGCTGAGTAACTCATGTTCGATATCGGCTTTTCCGAACTACTGGTTATCGCGGTCATTACACTTATTGTAATGGGGCCTGAGCGCCTGCCTGAAACAGTGCGCAGTATCAGCCTATGGTTTGGGCGCATGAAGCAGATGATCGCCAGCGCCAGACAGGAACTGGAAAACGAAGTGGGCATAGATGAAATTCGCCGGCAGTTGCAAAATGAGAAGATCATGCGCGACTTGGATGCAGCGAAAGAAAATATTGAAACCACAATCACTGACACTCAAGCTGCAATCGATAAAGAGATATCTGACGCCAAGATTACACGTGAAAACGAACTATCTGACGCCAGAGCAGATCTGGATGAGGACCTAGATGATCCTTGGGTAGACGAGGAAGAACTAGATAAAGAACTAGACATAGAGCTAGATAAAAAGCCAAGCCAAGACGATCCCACACAGCCAACCAAAGAAAACTCAAATGTCTGAATCAGAAAACCTCAGCAGTCAGCCGTTTATGAGCCATCTGATTGAATTTAGAGATCGAGTACTCCGCTGTGTCGCCTCTGTTATCGTTATTTTTGCCGGCTTATTTTCTTTTAGTAATGAGCTGTATCTGTATATCTCTGAGCCCATCCGCGAATATCTGCCCGACACCACCAGCATGATTGCCACCGAGGTGGCCTCGCCCTTTTTAACCCCCTTTAAGCTGACACTGGTATTGTCCATATTTGCAGCTATGCCCTATATCCTCTTCCAGACATGGGCATTTCTTGCTCCGGGACTTTATAAAAGGGAAAAGAGAATTGTTATACCCCTGTTTATCTCTAGCGTGTCCCTATTTTATGCGGGCATGGCCTTTGCCTACTACATTGTCTTTCCACTGGTGTTTTTATTCTTCACTAGCATAGCCCCGGAAGGCATTACCGTGATGCCGGATATTCGCAGCTATTTGGACTTCGTGTTAAAGCTATTTTTTGCCTTTGGCCTGAGCTTTGAAATCCCCATTGCCGTGGTTATTCTGTCTTGGATGGGCGCAGTTGACCCAGACAAGTTAGCCAAGAAACGCCCCTATGTTTTTGTACTCTGCTTTGTACTGGGTATGTTGTTGACGCCACCAGATATTATTTCTCAAATATTACTCGCCATACCTATGTGGCTACTATTTGAGGTGGGTATCTTATTTGGCCGAATGGTGCGCCCAGCCAAAAAGGCTGGTTAGTTTAAAAAAGTCAGTGTAAGAAAGCCTCTTTAAGACAGCCGCGCAAAACACAAGCCACTCCCACCGCACCGCCCAAGCAAGGCTTAACTCAGCTTGCTTATCTGCTCTTTGAGAATAAATTTCTGCACCTTCCCCGCAGGGTTGCGAGGCAAGGCATCAACAATATGTAATCTGCGCGGCAATTTATAGCGCGCCAAGGTCTTGCCAACAAAAGCTTGTAGCTCTTCTAGTGCCAGTGAGGTGCCTCCATGTAACACCACAAAAGCAACCAGCAACTCACCCCATTTGTCATCGGGCGCGCCAATTACCGCCACCTCTGCAATTGCGCTGTGCTCAAATAGAACACTTTCGACCTCTGCGGGATAGATATTTTCACCCCCAGAAATAACCATATCTTTGATTCTATCGCAGATAAAAAGGAAGTTATCTTTATCGAAATAGCCCA
>CAWLBR010000207.1:0-3710 GCA_963855085.1 Gammaproteobacteria bacterium | reverse complement strand
GCAGATACAGATAGGTCGGCATAATTTGCTCGGGACTGGTCACTGAGCCGGGGTTTTCCGCCGGGAAAGCCTGCATACGCATACTGGTGCCAGTGGCGCCAGGATTGATCGCATTGACCCGCACCGACCCCAAGCCCTCTAGTTCTGACGCCCAGACCTGAACCATGCCTTCCACGGCGAACTTCGATACCGCATAAGCTCCCCAAAATGAACGCCCGGCACGGCCGACGCTGGATGTGGTGAAAACCACCGAAGCGCTAGCGGACTTTTCCAACACTGGCATCAATGCCTGAGTCATTTGGAATGCCGCCGTGACATTAACCTGCATCACCTTGTCCCAAACATCAGTGCGATAGTTGCTCAGAGGCGTGCGCTGGCCAAGAATTCCAGCGTTGTGTAACAGCCCGTCGAGACGACCAAACTGCTCATCGAGCTGATTGCACAGAGTATTGTAATCATCGCTGTTGGCACCCTCGAGATCGATCGGATAGATCACCGGCTCTGCACCGCCGTTGGCGACAATGCTGTCGTAGACCTGCTCTAACTTAGCCACTGTGCGACCCGCCAAAATAACCGTAGCGCCGTGTTTTGCGCAATGTAACGCAGCTGTTTTGCCAATGCCATCACCGGCACCTGTCACCATAATGACGCGATCTGCGAGTAACTTTTGAGGAGCTTGGTAAGCGGCGATTTCGGCGTTGGACAGCATAATATTTTCTCTTCTTAAATCTGTGTGATGGTGTTTTTTATCGCTAGCTTTGCTTGGCAAACAGCAGTGAGTGCAGTTGCTGAGACTGCTCGACAATCCAGTCCGCCTGCCAGTCAGCAATGACTTGGTCCGCTTCAATATAGCCCCAGGCAGCAGCAATATTGCGCGTGCCCGCAGCACGACCGGCGTCTATATCGCGAACATGGTCGCCCACATAGAGACAGTCTTGAGGTGCAATAGCAATTTCGTTACAGGCCAGCAATATCGCTTCAGGGTGAGGTTTGGGCAGAGTTACATGGTCGGGGCAGATAACCGTTGCTGCACCTTCCATTAAACCCAGCTGAACCAGCGCCGCTTCGGTATAGCGCCAGGGCTTATTAGTGACAATGCCCCAGGGGATATCGCGGGCATTGCACTCATCCAAGACTTCTTGCAGACCTTCATAGAGCGCAGTTTTCTCCGCCAGATTGGCAAAATACAGTTCGAGAAATTCTTCGCGCAGGGGCTCAAATTGCTCGTGCCCCGGATCTATATTAAAGCCGCTTTGTATTAATCCCACAGAGCCATTGGTAACACTGGTGCGAATCGCTGAGTCGGGCAGCGGTGCTCGGTTGTGGAGTACCAGCTGCTTATTCAGTGCAGTGACAAAGTCAGGGGCTGTATCTAATAAAGTGCCATCCAGATCGAATAGCAGGGCCTTGAAGTCGAGCATAAAAAATCCGTTATGCGGGCTTGCGCGCGCAAATCATGTAATTAACATCGACATCGGTTTCAGTGAGGCGATAGGTTTTTGTTAAGGGGTTATAGGTCAGTCCAGTCATCTGGTCGAGTTCCAGACCAGCTTCACGAATCCACTTGCCCAACTCGGCGGGACGAATAAACTTGCCGTACTCATGGGTGCCCTTGGGCAGCATACGCAGAACATATTCCACCCCAATAATCGCCAGCAGATAGGCCTTGGGATTGCGGTTAATGGTCGAGAAAAATAAGGTTCCGCCGGGTTTGGTCATGGCGGCACAGGCGCGAACGACTGAGCTGGGATCCGGCACATGCTCAAGCATTTCCAAGCAGGTGACTATATCGAACTGTTCCCCGTGGCTCTGAGCAAAATCTTCCGCAGTGGATTTTTGGTAGTCCACTTCGACGCCAGACTCGAGTTTGTGCAGCTCTCCAACCGCCAGCGGTGCTTCACCCATATCGATACCTGTGACATGAGCGCCGCGCTGAGCCATGGCTTCGCAGAGAATACCGCCGCCACAGCCAACGTCTAAGACCTTTTGCTCGGCAACCGGTGCCAGCTTATCAATCCAGTTGGCGCGCAAGGGATTAATGTCATGAAGTGGCTTGAACTCGCTATTGCGGTCCCACCAGCGGCTCGCCAGCGCTTCAAACTTAGCTACCTCACTGGGGTCGACATTTATTGATGCGCTGTTATCACTGTTATTTGTTGGCATAGGGAATCGCTACCTAGGGCTTGAAATGATTAGTTAGGCTTTTAGTCAAAGAGGGCTGATCTGGTTACGCCAGGCATCGGCGCGGCGGATCAGATTTTCTTCATCGAGAGTCACCAAGCTGCGCTCTCTAAGCAGTGCCTTGCCTGCCACCCAACTGTGGGTTACCTGGCTGCCGGCATTGCTATAGACCAATTGAGAAGCGGGATTATACAGCGGTTTTTGACTCAGAGAGCTGATTTCCACGGCAATCATATCGGCACTCTTGCCCGCTTCGAGGCTACCAATCTGATCGTCCCAACCCAGTGCCTTGGCACCGTTAATGGTGGCCATGCGCAGGGCGGCATGAGCATCCAACACTGAAGCGTCATTGGCGACTGCCTTGGCCAGCAGGGCCGCAGTTTTTAATTCACCAAATAGATCGAGATCATTATTGCTCGCCGCACTGTCTGTGCCTATAGCCACATTGATGCCCGCGTCGATCAACTTGCCCACTGGGCAGAAGCCGCTGGCGAGTTTTAAATTGGATTCCGGGCAGTGCACCACATGACAGTTATTGTCCTGGATTAGACGAATATCCTCGTCATCGATCTGGGTCATATGCACCAGCTGAGTCTGGGGCAATAACACACCCAAATCGTCGAGGCGCTGCAGCGGTCTGCAGCCATAGAGCTTGAGCGAGTCGGCAACTTCCTGAGCGGTTTCGTGGCAGTGAATATGCACAGGCATATCCAGCTCATTGGCATAGGTTGCGATTCTGCGCATAGTCTCATCACCCACTGTATAGGGTGCATGAGGAGCACAGGCAATTTTAATCAGCCCATCGCCCTTGTAGGTATCCCGCAGTTGCAGGCCCTTGTGAATATAGTCGTCTGGATCCTTGCCGCCAGCGGTGGGGAAATCGAATACTGTAAAGCCAATCTGACTGCGCATGCCGCTGCGTTGAACCTGCTCGGCCACGGTGTCAGCAAAAAAGTACATATCGGCAAAGCAGGTGGTGCCTGTCTTGATCATTTCCGCCATGGCCAGATTGGTGCCGTCGGCGACAAATTCTGCGCTCAGTACTCGAGCCTCCACCGGCCAGATATGTTCTTCCAGCCAGGGTTGCAGTGGCAGGTCATCGGCGTAACCACGCAGTAAGCTCATGGCAGCGTGGCCGTGGGCATTAACTAGCCCAGGCATCAGGATATGGTCGTCTAGATCCACCACAGACGCGGCGTCAAATTTTATCTGGGCCTCGGCTTGAGGGTAGATGCCGACAATCTTTTGTTGGTCAATGGCCAGGGCACAGTTTTCAAAAACCCGGTTCTCCGGAACCACTGGAATAATCCATCGGCTATTGATAAGTAAATCGATTTTTATGGGCTGCATGAAGCCTCCTGAACGAAGGTTTGGAGTATACCGACTTTTTGCCGCGGGTTAAGCTTTGGCACGAGTTTCAGGTCAATTAAAGCGAGCCACTATAGGGATATGTATGGTAGAATTCAGGCCTTTAAATAGGCTGCTTTTAGCGCCTACTGGCACACCTTAAAGACTGCATTGAATGGGTT
>CAWLBR010000206.1:0-3728 GCA_963855085.1 Gammaproteobacteria bacterium | reverse complement strand
CCGAGTCGAATCAAAAAAATCATCCGCGAATTATGCTCGCCGCACATTGGGACACTCGCCCTATTGCCGAGCGCGACAAGCTCCCAGGGAAACGTTCAGAGCCTGTTATTGGTGCCAATGACGGCGCTTCAGGGGTTGCCGTACTACTTGAGATTGCACGACTACTCAGTAGTCAGCGCGCCCCTGTGACCGTTGATCTGGTGTTTTTCGATCTCGAGGATATGGGCAATATAGATGGCCTACCATTTTCCATTGGCGCCACTGAATTTGTGCGCAAAAACGCTTTCTATCGACCCACTGCAGGTGTGGTGGTGGATATGGTCTGCGACCGCGACCTGGCAATTCCCCAAGAGCGCTTCTCACGGGAAGGCGCGGCAGATCTGCAAGATCAAATTTGGCGCATTGCTCAATCTCAGGGAGCCAAGGCCTTTAAGGACCGCAAAGGGACTTATATAGAGGACGACCACTTACCTTTTTTGCGTGCCGGACTCAAAGTTGTCAATCTAATCCACTGGCCATTCCCCCAATCCTGGCATACCAGTGGTGATACTATTGATCAATGTAGTGCCGACAGCTTGCAGCAGGTGGGTAGGGTTGTTTCAGAATTTATTTATCTTCAACAGGAACCGCTATGAAAGACTTATGCATACCGCGACTGACCTTTTTGGCTGGTGCACTTTTGGCTGGTGCACTTTTGGCTGGTGCACTTTTTTTAGTTTTGAGTATGACCGCCACCAACGCCCAAGCTAACGCAGTCAACGGCGATGAACTTGGCCGTTCCATAATGCGGGATTACAACGACCGTCTCGGCGCGCTATTTACCCATTTTCACCGCAATCCCGAACTCAGTTTTATGGAGACCAAAACGGCCAAAAAACTTGCCGATGAGCTGCGTAAAAGTGGCTTCAAAGTGACCGAAAAAGTCGGTGGTACCGGTATAGTGGCCATATTAAAAAATGGCGATGGTCCACTGGTGATGATGCGCGCCGATATGGATGGCCTGCCGGTAAAAGAAAAATCAGGATTGGATTACGCTTCTACTGCAACCCAAATAGACCCTATAACAGGCAATCAAGTGCCTGTGATGCACGCCTGTGGTCATGATGTGCATATCACTAGTCTGATCGGCACCGCGCGCCAAATGTCTGCCCGTAAGGATAAATGGTCCGGTACATTGATGCTGATTGGCCAACCGGCCGAGGAACGTATTCGCGGCGCCAAGGCAATGATGGATGACAATCTCTGGGAACGCTTTGGGCAGCCAGACTATGCTCTGGCCTTTCATGTAGGTGCGGGTCTGCCTGCGGGCCTGATCAATGTGCAGGAGGGCTCGCCGTTCGCCGGTTCAGATAGTCTGGATATTATTATTCACGGTGTTGGCGCTCACGGCGCATCGCCCCATGCGGGGAAAGATCCCATTCTGTTGGGCAGCCAGATTGTTGTGGCGCTACAGACATTAGTCTCCAGAGAACTCGCGCCTCGGGAGCCCGGAGTGGTGACAGTGGGATCATTTCACGGTGGCACCAAGCACAATATTATTTCCGATCGCGCAGTGCTGCAGCTGACCGTACGCAATACCAATCTCGAGACTCGCGACACATTGTTGAAAGGGATTAAACGCATCGCCGAAAACCTCGGCCGTGCCGCCGGTCTTCCGGAAGATAAATTACCCGAAGTGATCCTGACAAAATCCTCGACACCGCCAACCATTAACAATGCACCGCTGGTGCGCCGCTTAAAGGCCGTATGGCAGGCAGGTTTGGGGGAGCGTCAGGTTGTTTCGATCTCATCTAAAGGTATGGGTGCGGAAGACTTCCCCTACTTTACGACTGAGCCAGCCATTCCCAGCGTCTACTTTTCCGTTGGTGGCACCAGTGCCGCGGATTACAAGGCGGCAGCAGCTGGTGGCCCACCGATTGCGTCCCACCACAGCCCGCTATTTAGAATAGACCCACAGCCAGCGGTTACCCGCGGGGTGCAGGCAACGGTATTGGCATTAATAGATTTGATGCCGGCTGCAGACTAACCCAGTGGATGGGTCTGCGCGAGCGGCAATAAAGGTTCCGGCGCTATCGGTGAGCAGAGCCTGCTAGATAACGGCTTTTAGAGATGACAGGCAGTAATCAATATTGGCCTGTTTGCTGGCATGACCCATCAGGCCAATGCGCCAGACTTTACCGGCCAGTGCGCCCAAGCCGGCACCAATTTCAAGATTGTAATCATTCAATAGCTGGGTGCGCACCGCGGCGTCATCAATGCCCTCAGGTATAAACACAGTATTCAACTGGGGCAGACGATCTGCCTCGGGAACCAAAAACGAAATACCCATCTGCTCAAGACCCTGGCGCAACAACAAGTGATTGCTCTGATGACGCTGCCAGGCATTTTCCAGCCCTTCATCCTGAACCATAACCAATGATTCGTGCAGGCCATAGAGACAGTTCACTGGCGCAGTGTGGTGATAGGCACGCTTGCCCTCCCCACCCCAGTAACCCATAACCAAGTTGAGATCGAGAAACCAGCTCTGCACTTTGGACTGACGCTTGCTTATTTTTTCTGCTGCGCGGGCGCTAAAGCTCACGGGGGATAATCCGGGCGATGCCGAGAGGCATTTTTGTGATCCGGAATAGATCGCATCGATCTCCCACTCATCGACTTTAAGTGGCGTGCCCGCAAGGGATGTCACAGCATCCACAATCGCCAGACAGTCATGTTTATGCGCCAACTCAACCAATCTCTTGGCGTCAGATTGAGCGCCAGTGGAGGTCTCGGCGTGAACAAAGGCCACCAACACGGCATCCGGATTTTGTACCAGCGCCTCTTCGAGTTTTTGCGGGTCTACAGCCTGACCCCAATCATCTTGGACCATCACGGCAATACCACCACAGCGCTCGACATTCTCTTTCATGCGACCGCCGAAAACGCCATTTTGGCAGACAATCACCTTGTCGCCCGGCTCCACCAGATTGGCAAAGCAGCATTCCATGCCTGCAGAACCCGGTGCAGACACAGCAAAGGTCAGCTCATTTTGGGTTTGGAAAACATATTGCAGCAGGGTTTTGACTTCATCCATCATGCCTATAAAACTCGGGTCCAAATGACCTACTGTAGGCCTCGCCATAGCGGCTAATACACGCTCACTGACATCGGAGGGGCCTGGGCCCATAAGCATGCGACGTGGCGGATGAAACGAACTGATACTCATGGTGCTTTCCTTTATAGATAATTTTTTGAGTTATAAACTCTTAAACGGACCGTCTTTTTAAATCACAGAGCAATCAATCGCTATCCGCGACTATGCCTGTAGTTTTTAAATGGTTGATCTGAGCACTGTCCAAACCGAGTCCTTCCAGTATCTCATCGGTGTGACTGCCAATTTCAGGACCAGGCCACTGAGTGCCCCCTGGGGTGTTGCCTAATTTCGGCATCATCGCGGGAATTTTTAAGGGCTCACCATTGATCTCCACCTGCTCAAATAATCCGCGGGCTTGGAAATGACTGTCTTCCATCATATCCGCGACACTGTAGACCGGACCACAGGGCACTCGGTGTTCTTCAAGCGTCGCCATCACATCCGCCAGTGGCAGACTGGCACACCAGGTTTTTAGTACCTGATCAATTTCTGCCTCATGAACCACACGCTTTGAATTGGTTGAGTATTTTTCGTCAGTGCCCATTTCCCCATGACCCACTGCGACCATTAAACGGGCATAGATTGAATCACCGTT
>CAWLBR010000205.1:0-3737 GCA_963855085.1 Gammaproteobacteria bacterium | reverse complement strand
GTTGACGGTTGAGCTATTGGCCAGAGAGGCTTCTATATCAGCAAACTCTGAAGCGGCTTCCTCCTCACTGGAGGTAATCCGAGCCAGTACAGACTTAGCCTCTTCAGTGCGGCCCTTTAGGATTAACCAACGGGGACTGTGGGGAACCGTAAATAGTAAGGCCAAGAAAGCCAGCGCAGGCAATAGTTCAGACCAAAGCATAACGCGCCAGCCCTGGTTTACATTGTGCTCGTGGAGCTGTTCAAGCACTTCTGGGGTCATTGCCTTAGTGTCGCCACCGCCGATAAAATAGGTTGCTAGAAAAACCACAAAGAAACCGATAACCACCGCCAGCTGATAGTAAGACACCATGCGGCCACGGTATGCAGGTGGCGCAATTTCAGCAATATACATAGGCGCCGCCAGCGAGGCCATGCCCACTGCAAGACCGCCAACAATACGGTAAAAGGCCAGCTCATCGAGGGTTGCTGCCATGCCAGAACCCAAGGCCGAAATAGCAAACAGAACTGCCGCGAGGATCAGTGTGTACTTTCTACTGATACGCTTAGTGAGATAGCCACCAAGCAGCGCACCCACCAGACAACCATAGAGCGCACTACTGACTGCCCAGCCCTGCTCCGCAGCGGAAAGGTTAAAATATTCGGTGAAATACATCTGACTGCCGGCAATCACACCAGTGTCATAGCCAAACAATAAACCGCCCAATGCCGCGACAATGGTCATTTGTAAGATACTGAGTTTTTTAGTGCTGGAGTTGGTGGCGATAGTCATGATTCCCTCTAGTTTTTATTATTACTTTTATTATTTTGGTTGTTATGGATAGATGCGATAAAGCCTGTGACCTGTCCTGATCTAACAGGCTCTCTTTTAAAAGCTCTCTTTTACACGCTTTCTTTTACACGCTTTCTTTAACCGGTTAAGAGGTTAAGAGGTTAAGAGCCTCGGCTATTTTCTAAGCAGGATGATATCGTCAGAGATAACATGGACTTTCAGCGGCAGGACTTGCGCCAGCATTTCCGGCAGCTGAGCCACTTGATCGGTGCGCAATGTCATAGTGACTTTTACATCGGCAAGATCATTCGACTGCAATACTATTTTGCCATCAAAGTAGCGTCCCGTATCTGCGACTATATCGGCCAGTGAGATATCTCTGTAGATTAATCGACCGAGACGCCAAGCGCCCAAATCAGAACTCAACACATCTCTCACGGACTCAAAGGCTCGATCATTGGCTTTAACGACTTTTTGACCCGCAGTCAAAATCACATCAGGAAGGAATACAGATTGGCTGTCGCTGCTGCCCTGTTCGAATACATTCACTATGCCTTCTAAAACAGAAACGTTTACCGTATCGCGTATCTTTTGAACATTGAATTGGGTACCCACCACTTCGACCAAAACATCATCAACTGTAACAAAAAATGGCTTTTGTCGATCTTTGGTCACATCAAAAAAGGCTTCGCCACTGAGCAATTCAACCGAACGCTTCAGGTCTGAAGTATGGGTTCTAATAGCCGACTTGGCACCCAGAGTAATCTCTGTATTGTCAGCTAAAACAATAGTTTCTATTTCACCCTTCTCGGTGCTGTAATAAGCCGTGATCGGTGCATTGGCCGCAGGCAGCATAAGCGAGCCAACTGCCACACAGACAACTGCAACAAGGCTCATGGCGTAGCGCGGTACAGAGACAATGTTTTTGAACGTGATAAGCGGCGCCATAAACAACGACTGCAACCGAGCCGTAATTGACTCAGACTCCACCGACTGGCGAAGAGCATCACCCTCAGTAGTGCCGACTAAATCACCCAGATCCTGCCATAGCAGCTCTACTTGCTCAAACGCTTCCCGATGATCAGCATGCTCGGCCAACCAGGCTTGCAAGGCCTTGCGGTCAATGGCGGAGACATCCTCAGACTGCATGAGCGTAAACCACTCTGCCGCCTGCTGATTAATCTGATCTGATAACTGCATAAACTTTTCACTCATTTTGAATTCTTACCCGCTTGGGCTTGCAGCGCTTTCTGGCAATCTATAAGCGCTTTTGTAACATGCTTTCGCACCACCGTTTCTGACAGATCCACCCGTCGGGCAATCTCAGCATAAGTCAGCCCATCAAAACGATTCATCACCAATAATTTTCTACGTTTTTTAGGCATATCCCAAAGTGCTTTAGCCACTATTGTCAGCTGTCGCCTGCCATCATGTATGCGCGCTGGGCTCAACTCCTCCACCACTTTCGCATCCGTATCAACCACTGCCTGAATATGTCTCTGGCGCACGCCACTGTGTCTTTTTTGGTCAATGGCAATATTGTAACTAGTCCTATATAGCAGTGCTCTTGGATTTTTTATCTCGCTAAATTCCATTTCAATCACGCGGGCAAACGCCGTTTGCACTATATCCTGAGCTTCGTCGCTGCTTACATTAACTTTATTAATGACGTAGCGACAGAGCTCCGTGCGATGACGGATATAGACCTCATGAATTTCGAGATGTTCCTTCTCAGGCATCATAAAAAATTTCGGCTAACAATAAGTATGTGCACATAAAACAGAGTAATCCACGGACTGCTGAATAGGATGAATAATAGCGACCTTTCTAAGACGTTCCACCCTAGCAAATCCGCCCTCTAAAGCTAACTCTTTTTATCTCTCTACCATATGAGTCATATGAGCCATTCGGCTCAACAGGTCCTACAGCACTAACCAGCACTATAAAGAGCAGCTGGCATCTCCTTGATTACTAACGACATTGACCGAATTAAGCTGTATCTGTAGTGTTCCAGCTACATTCAATACCATCGCTGAGCTCACGTTGCTCATATCTGTGCCCTGCTCGGCGAAACAACTCAATTTTAAACGGGCGGTCTGCCACCCCTGATTAAGCTTGCTGGATAGTCCCTCTGTGATATCTATATCACCGGTGCAGCCTTCACCACAACCAACAGCAACTGTGGTATTAGCCACCTTGTCTCCAAGCACTTGATAGTGAATTTCTAGAGCCATATCACCATTAGATTCACGGGACATATCAATAGACTCTCCCTCGATAGACAGGACAGCATCTCCTGAAAATTCAAATAGACGGGAATCTTCTTGAGCCATGTAATCCAGCGCCGTCATGGTTAGAGCACCAGACGCACTGACAGCCTTTGAATTAGTCACCTGTAATGTGCCAGCAGAATCACGCATCACCAGACGCCAAGGGGAAACAGCCTCGCCAGCCTTTAAAAAACTCAGGCCTTGGGTCTGCGCCTTGTCACCCAGCTGCGCATCTTCTGAAAGGCTTTCAAGCTCGCCGCTATCTGAATAGGTCAAACCGAAGCCGTAGGCAAACAAAGGGTTGTAGTCTTGGTCACCCAGATTAAGAGTTTGAACCGCGGTTCTGGGCCAAGAGAAAGATAGCTTGCCTCGAAAGTCCTGCTGAATCTCATCTTTGCCACTGCGCAAGAGAACGTCGGCTATACCGCCACCCTCAGAGCCCGGTAACCAGGCGGCAACAAACGCATCGGCAGCGTTTATCTCTGGGTTCATCCACATAGGTCGGCCAGAAAGGAAGACCGCAACTGTGGGAATACCCTGGGCCTTAAATTTGTTTAATAGCGCCAAACCCGCTTCAGATTGAAAATCTAAATGAGGGCGATCACCCTGAAACTCTGCATAGGGATCTTCGCCGAATACGACTATGGCCACATCTGGTGTGTTTTTATACTCACCCTCAAGGCTTAAAGTGACCTG
>CAWLBR010000204.1:0-3761 GCA_963855085.1 Gammaproteobacteria bacterium | reverse complement strand
CAGTCCTTTATTATTGTGCATGCTGGTGGCCACAGAACTTCCGGTCGCACTGGGCTGGATAGCCGAATATACCGCCGCTCAGGCGCTGGTTTGTTTGGCTTTTGCGCTAACGGCATACAGCGTTTTAAACGCCTACTCACCGTCTGTGGTGGAGATAAAGCTATCCAGCACAAAGGTCACCTCTACTTTACGATTCGCGCAGATCACTGATGTACATATCGGTTCTCGCACTAGCGCTTTCCTAAGCCGTGTTATGCAAAAGGTTAATCGACTAGATATCGATTTTCTATGTATCACTGGCGATTTTATCGATGCTACTGGGGTTAGTGAGCAAGCACTGTCAGCCTTGCGCAGCTGTCGCGTGCCTGTGTATTTTAGCATAGGCAATCACGAGCGCTACGAGGACCTTGACGCCATTTTGCAGCGTCTTAACCGACTAGGCGTCAGTGTTCTGCGCTCGCGTACCACCACGCATGGCGAGGTCCAATTGATTGGCATAGATGACGCAGATAACCCGTCACAGGTCCAGCGGGAATTGGCAACACTGGATATCGACCCTAAACGGTTTGTACTCCTTCTGTATCACCGCCCACGCGGACTCAGGGCCGCAGCTGAAGCCGGGGTAGACCTGATGATTTCTGGTCACACCCATAACGGACAGATAGTGCCATTTAACTTTGTAGTAGGCCGAGTATTTAAGAAAACCGTTGGCCTGTTCCAGGAGGGTATGACGCGGCTGTATGTCTCCCCAGGAACCGGAACCTGGGGCCCGGTGATGCGCCTGGGTAGTCGGGGCGAGGTGACTTTATTCGAGATACGACCGCTCACACAGTCGATTAACGTTGCACCATGAGTAGCGGCACCCTGTCCACCCAGCTCATTCGAGAAAGAGCCATATGTCAAAAACGTTAAACGATAAAAAGTTGGCCGAGATCGTCAACCTCACGCTATCGCATTACGAGGATAATGCATTGTCGTTTCGGGAGGGAACAAAAGATCACGATGTAAGCCAAAACTACGATAATTTTTTGGCCCCGTTTGAAGCAACACGGAAACTGGATATTTTAGACTTTGGCTGCGGCCCTGGCAGAGACCTCGCCTATTTTAAATCCTTGGGCCACCGAGCCGTGGGGCTTGACGGGAGCTTCGCTTTTTGCTCGATGGCGCAGGAAAAGACCGGCTGCCCCGTTCTGCATCAATCATTCCTAGCGCTTGATCTCCAAGAGACAAGGTTTGATGGCATCTTCGCAAATGCGTCTTTATTTCATATTCCGAGGCAGGAATTTCCGCGTGTTTTACGACAACTACACAGTGCTCTGCGACCAGGCGGAATTCTATTTTCCTCCAATCCCCGCGGTAGTGGTGAAGACTTCTCTGGTGAACGTTACGGCCACTTTATGGAATTCGGCGTCTCCAGCACCTATCTAGAGGATGCAGGCTTTAAGGTTATCGACCATTATTATCGTCCACCTGGTATGCCATGTGCCGCACAACCATGGCTTGCCATAGTGAGTCAAAAGTCTAGCTGATAACACTGTGTCCTCTGTGATCGCTGGTTTACGACTGCTCTCTTTCGGACCTGTGGCCCCTTGAAGCTCGGGGCTTTAGCATTTTGTACCAGTCACGAAAAGGCCCCGTCGTATTTTGCCAAAAGGTTTGATGCTCAGATTGAGAGTCCGGACCTAGACCCCAGGGCGTGTATTCGTCCACCTCCGGAATATACAAAGTGCCGAACATCCTGTCCCAGATACTGGTGAATACGGCCAGATTCTTATCGTGATGTTGCTGCAGGTAACTGTGATGGACATGGTGCATTACAGGACTTTGCAGCCATTTTGACAGCCATACTGGATAATGGAACTGCACATGGTAATGGCGAAATGATCCATTGAAGCCAAATAGCACGGCGAAAAAACCAAGATTAAGCAGGGTGGCTTCAGTAATTCCACCATTGAACAGGAAGCCAAATATTCCGGCTGCGAACCCGTAACTAACTGCGCCGCCAACAACCCAGATTGGGCCATCGATAAAATGCTCGCGATACCGTGTCAACGGCGTCAATACCTCAGCAGAATGGTGGATCTTATGCAGTGCCCACAGGGCGGGCACCTTATGCATGGCATAGTGCGTAAGGAAGAAAACGAAGTCGTAGCACAGTAGCGTCACCAAGCTATACAGCAACATCCATGCGAGGTTGGAATGTAGCTCCGGGGAGTTACCAAAAAGCCATTTCAGCGCGCTGATTACTGACTGTTCCGTCGCGGGGCCAACGGTGGCCAGTAGCGCTATCGCCCAAAATGGGTAAAAAATGCGTTCTGTTACCCACAACCAGACATCTACTCGAGCAGACGCATGAGTATAAATATCTTTGGGCAAGAGGAACTGAAGTAGGCCCGCTTTTCGGACTCGGCCATCAACGCCCTTTGATCCGTGGCCACCGCGAAGGAACCAAAGCAGGCCCGCGATAGCGAGCGTCAATAATACGATCTCCCACTCAAGGTCCTGTGGAATATTGGTGGCCGCTGTATTCCAGACAAACTTCGCAACGGTCTGGCTCATTTGTGTAAACGGGCCAACAATATTGTCGGCGCCATTTGCGGTGTCAGTGTGTGTACTTACTAAAGACATAGGCGCGGAAGACTTCTCAAATTCCTCAGAAACGACGGTGATTTTATCATCTTTGCAGAACAATACTCTATCAGCGCGATGTTTCCAAACGGGCATAAAAAAGCAGATCGATCAATGGCGCTATATAGGGGCTAGGCAAGTAAGCCGGCCATAGGCGATACTAGAGTACAACCTGAACGGGTAGGTTTAGAGGGAGAGACATATGGATAAGGTACATTGGGAGTATCTGAGCCTGCACCGCGAAAACCGTGTGTTGGAAGTCACGTTTCGCTCCCCTAACAAGGTAAACAGCCTCAATAATGCTATGATGCGCGAGCTGACGCGTCTGGCACAGGAACTGCAGTTCGACAGCGAGCTTAATGTCATCATCCTAACCGGAGCGCAGGACATTTTTAGCGCTGGGATGGATCTTAATGATCCGGAAGCCGCCAATGTCGGCAATCTAACAGTGGCCCAAAGACGCCAGCTGGTCAAAGTTGGGCCCGCGATGTGCGCCGCATGGGAGGCTCTTGAACCAGTAACTATCGTCGCTATCGAAGGTTGGTGTATTGGTGGCGGCACTGCTCTGGCGGTTGCTTGCGACTGGCGCGTCGCGGCTGACAACGCCTCTTTCTACGTGCCGGAGCTCAAGCTGGGCATGAACATGAGTTGGCAGAGCGTGCCTCGCTTCACTCACCTGATCGGGCCGGCAAAGACCAAACAGTTACTGATCCTCGCCGAGCCACTGGATGCTGCCACTGCAGAGCGCTGGGGATTGTTAGACTACGTTTGCGCGCCTGGTCAGGCATTGAGCCGCGCTCGCGAACTTGCGGCCCAGGTCGCCGCTATGCCGCCGGTGCCCGTACGCATGGCCAAGAGAGCGATAAATGCCAGTGCGACGGCCCTGGACAGTGCTGTCAGTTTTATGGACGCCGACCAATTTTTGCTCACCCAAGACACAGAAGATGCTTTGGAGGGCGCAACAGCCTTTCTTAAAAAACGGCCGCCTCAGTTCACAGGCAACTAACCTATCAGTCAGTAATCGGAGAACGAGATGTCCTACAATACACTGCGGTATGAGACCGCAGATTGCATTCTCACCCTTACACTTAACCGCCCTGAGCATCTTAATGCATTCACAGTTGAGATGGGGC
>CAWLBR010000203.1:0-3814 GCA_963855085.1 Gammaproteobacteria bacterium | reverse complement strand
TGCACGGGGCTTTGTTGGATGCTGAAATACTCGCCGATGTCTATTTGGCCATTACAGGCGGCCAGACAGCGTTGCAGCTCTCTGGGTCAGGCAACGATCAGAATGGCCAGTCCCGCATGGAACCCATTGTTCGTCTGTCCGGCAACCGCGAATCACTGCTTGTTATTAAGGCGACGCCGACCGAACTCACCGCTCATGAAATCCAGCTGGAGGCCATTGCCGCGGTCAGTGGCGGAAAGGTACTGTGGAGAGACACCGCCGCGGAAGCGCTGGTAAAACCATAACACTCCACCCCGAACGCTCAATCAGATAAAAAGGGCTACACAGGCTAGTCCAACGCCGCCTAACACCACCGTATAGGGCAGGGCCATAATTACCATACGTCCGTAAGACAAGCGGATCAACGGGGCTAAGCCAGAGGTAAGGAGAAACAGGAATGCGGCCTGACCATTAGGCGTTGCCACACTTGGCAAATTAGTGCCTGTATTAATTGCTATCGCCAATTGATCAAATTCTGGCCGTGTAATCGCACCTGAATCTAGAGCAGTCTTCACCTCGTTGATATACACGGTAGCGACAAATACATTATCGCTAATCATAGACAAAATACCGTTGGCCAAGAAAAACATCGAGGGTCTCACCTCCGGCTGCATACTTAACACAGCATCAATAACAGGAGTGAACAAGTGCTGGTCATGAATCATCGCGACAATGGCAAAGAAAACTACCAGCAGCGATGTAAAGGGTAGGGCCTCTTCGAACGCTTTTCCCAGTTGGTGCTCTTCTATCACCCCGTTAAAGGCTGTTAGCAGTACGATAACCATCAGACCGACAAGTCCCACCGCAGCCCAATGAAACGCCAGTGCCAGCGCCAGAATCAGAGCAACCAGTGCCTGTACCAGCAGACGCCCATTACTGCGTGCGTTTCGAAGCCCTTCTTGCTCTTTTTGATACTCTTCTAGTTCGTGACGCACATTTTCGGGCAGGCTTGCTCCGTAACCAAATTTTCCGGTGGCTTCCAACGCCGCACAGGTGGCGAGTCCCGCTACCAAGGCCGGCATGCTGACCGGCGCCATAATCAGCGCAAATTCAATAAAACTCCACCCTGCCACCTTCGCTATCAGTAAATTTTGTGGCTCTCCCACCATCGTCGATACGCCGCCCAAAGCAGTGCCCACCACGCCGTGCATCAGTAAGCTGCGTAAAAATGCTCGGAACTGGTCCAGTTCTTCCCTATGTTGTTCCTGAACCGCGTCGTCTACCGAGTGGTCATGCCCGCCACTATGGTGCTTTTGGCCAGAGGCGACCTTATGATAGACAGCATAAAACCCTACGCCGACACTGATCAACACGGCGGTCACTGTCAGGGCATCCAAGAATGCGGACAGAACAGCGGCAACCAGTGAAAACAATAGCGAAAGACGAATCTTAGAGCGGACATTCAGTAATATTCTGGTAAAAACAAACAGCAGCAACTCTTTCATGAAGTAGATGCCGGCAACCATAAACATCAACAGCAAAATGACTTCAAAATTGTTTATTGTTTCCTGGTAGACCATCTCTGGAGACGTCATTCCGAGTAACACTGCCTGTATTGCAAGCAGTCCACCCGGTTGTAGTGGATAGCAGCGCAGCGCGAGAGCGAGTGTGAAGATGAACTCAGCGATGAATAGCCAGCCAGTGACAAAGGGCCCTAGGAAATATAAGGCTATGGGATTGATGACCAGAAATGCTACCAGCGTTCTTTTATACCACTCGGGGGCGTTGCCGAGGAAATTTTTCCAAAGCGCATAGGGGAGATGTTCATTCATGATAGGCGTTACGTTTATCTGTAGAATCGAGGAAGGACAGTCTACGTTATTCGCAAAGACTTTCCTAAACTTTGGCGATTTATATTTGCTCAACGAAGAGCGAGTGGGGGAGGTGCCCTTGCGTCGTCGACCTTGCCCCCGGAGACGGGCAGACATACTATAGCGGGCCATTTGATGATTCCTGCTGGAGAAGCGATGTTTCGATCCGACAATACGACACCCCAGTCCTGTGATGACGAATTGCATATCGTATTTCAGCAGGGTCAGTTGCTTAGTGATATGCGTTCTCGGACGGGATGTCTGATCCCTCTGGATCAGCTTAGATTGAGTGGTTGGACAGAGCTGAGCCGCCAGTTTCTGGGCTATTGGGAAGATAAGCCTTGCTATGTGCTAGAGATAGATGCGGTGGATCAGCCTGATCCCGCTCGGTATCAGAAGGGCAATCTTTACCATATCCTTGGCAGAGTCGATGAGCAGCTGTTTGCGCTCGCGGGGCGTGCTTCTCAGTTACTGGATTGGGAGCGCGATCACCGGCACTGCGGGCGCTGCGGCAACCAGATGACGCTGGACGTTAAAGAAAGAGCCATGCGTTGCGACCCTTGCCGGGTGATTAATTATCCCCGTATCGCCCCGTGTGTTATCGTACTCGTCGCGCGGGGTGAAGAATTGCTGCTAGCACGTAACGCTAACTTCCCTCAGCCCATGTACAGCACACTGGCGGGGTTTATTGAGGCAGGTGAAACAGCCGAAGAGACACTTGTGCGTGAAGTGCGCGAAGAGGTCGGCGTGGAAGTGTGCAACCTTCGTTACTTTCAGTCGCAGTCTTGGCCTTTTCCTAACCAACTGATGCTGGGATTTTTTGCCGATTATGCCGGAGGAGAGATCGTTTGCGATCTCACGGAAATCGCAGATGCCGACTGGTTCCATTACAGTCAATTGCCCATGATCCCCCCAATATCTTCAATTTCCGGACAATTGATCCAGCAGTATATTAAAACCTTAAGCTAGATACCTTGAACTAAAACCCCTGGAGTAAATCTGTGGAATTTATTTATGAATATGGACTGTTCCTTGCTCAGGCGGTCACCTTTGTCGCGGCAGTTCTAATAGTCGTCGCAGGTATTTTATCTCTTAGCGTAAGACAGCGGGGAGATATTCAGGGTGGCCAGATAGAATTACTCAATCTAAATGAGAAATATCGCCACATTGGTGAAACTTTTCGCGAGGTCATTGATGAGCCGGAGGCCCTTAAGTTGCATAAAAAGTCGGCTAAAAAAGATGAAAAAGCGAAGACGAAAATAGCGAAGAAGAAGCACAAAAAAGGTACAGATGAACTGCCTGAGGAGCGCCGTAAGCGCTTGTACGTACTTGGTTTTGACGGTGACGTCAAAGCAAGTGCCACTGAGAATTTGCGCGAAGAAATCTCTGCGGTCCTTCCCCAGATTGAGAAAGGTGACGAGGTGCTGGTTAAGGTAGAGAGCCCCGGCGGTATGGTTCACAGCTATGGCCTTGCCTCAAGCCAGCTGCAGCGCATTAAAGATGCTGGTGTTCCTCTAGTGATTGCGGTGGACAAAGTGGCTGCAAGTGGCGGATATATGATGGCCTGCGTTGCCGACCGGATTATTGCCGCGCCTTTCGCTGTGCTCGGCTCCATTGGTGTCGTTGCTCAGCTGCCCAATTTCCACCGCTTGTTGCAAAAGAACAGTGTTGACTTCGAGTTATTCACTGCCGGAGAACACAAACGTACCGTTACCATGTTTGGTGAAAACACTGATAAGGGCCGTGAGAAGTTCGTGGAAGAGCTGGAAGAAACTCACGTTCTTTTCAAGAACTTCGTCAGCGCGAATCGGCCTGCATTGGATATCGGTAAAGTGGCAACTGGAGAGATATGGTATGGTCAAAATGCGCTGGCAGAGGGTTTAATCGATGAGTTACAGACCAGCGATGCTTTTGTGCAGGGCAGACTCGCAGACTGGGATGTGTTTGAAGTGACTTTTGCCCAC
>CAWLBR010000202.1:0-3827 GCA_963855085.1 Gammaproteobacteria bacterium | reverse complement strand
ATCACAATATTAGGTTTTGGAAATGGACACACCACCATCGACCAGCATTGAAGTACCTGTGACAAAACTGGCGGCATCAGAGGCCAGATACATTGCGGCTTTTGCAATTTCTTCTGGTTCAGCTCGACGTTTTAGCGCGTGCATACCTTCAACAAACTCGATGACTTCCGGGCTGGTGCCAAACTGATCGGCCATTGGCGTTATCGTACCACCAGGAAGCAGCGCATTTACCCGAATACCCTGTGCGCCATATTCACTCGCCAGTGCCTTGACTAATCCTGTAACCCCGGCTTTGCTTGCGGCATAGGCAACCTTGTTTGGCATGCCGATTGTGCAACCCACAAAAGAGGATGTGAAGATGAGAGAGCCCCCGTTTGCCATGGCTGGGATTTGGTATTTTGCGCCTAGAAAACAGCCTGTCAGGTTAATCCGCAAGGTATTTTCCCAATCTTCAAGGCTCAAATCCGTGATCGCATCGTCACTGCCCAAAATCCCGGCATTGTTAAAGGCAATATCTAGCCCACCAAATTCACTTATTGCCAAATCAACCAGGGCTTTGGCATAGCTTTCTGAAGTGATATCTCCAGCCAGTGCTTTAGCTTGCCCACCAGCTGCGACAATTTCATCGACAAGTGTATTCAGTTCATTTTCCCGCCGTGCTGAGGCAATAACTTTCGCACCTTGCTGAGCAAACAATTTCGCGGCAGCCCGCCCAATGCCGGAACTGGCCCCAGTAACAATAGCGACTTTATTGGATAATGTTTTCATGTTAAATGTCTTCGTTTTTTGTGGAGCTATTACCATAGAGAGTCGATTAATTTGAGTCGACCCGAATCTTGCTAAACAATTATTTAGAGTGAATGGAGGAATACTGACGACAACAATAACCCTGAGAGTTGATCTGAAGGGTATCCAAAAAAGATAGGGGTACACTGATGTGTTAGGAATAAATCGACAATACCCCTAAACGATTGAGATAATTATTTTAGTCGGTTATTCAATAAATTCATCGTAAAAAGGAGAGGTCGAGAGAAGACGATCGGCCCGTTAGGGCCAATATCTATACGCTTAAATGTCATTGATTAAAATCCGACCGCGCTTTAAACCAACGAATTTAGCGCTTTGAGTTTATTGAAGATATAAAAAAAGCCCACTTTCCAGCGAGCTATATTATCTATAAGGCATTTTTTTAATCTGGCAGCGAGGCCTGCTGCCCGCCGTGGAGGATCCCTCCACTAAGGTCGGCATAACAGTATTATATTGGGACACTATACTAAGCAACCCAAAACCTACTCTTTCAACAGTGCATGCCCCGGTGGCAACTGACGAGACAACCACAGCGCCAGCTTGTGGCGCATATTGGGATCGCTAATATTCTCTCTCGCCAAGGGCTGAATCAGCTTATCTTCCACCAGCACCTTGTAGATAAACTCAACCTTGAGCTTTACCGAATCTGTGTCTTCTATCTCACCGTAGGCACGCTTCTTGGCATACACCGCGCCAACCTGAAGTGCCTTCTTAAACAACTCTGCTTCATTGGGTAACTTTGACATCGAACAGCCTCCTGGCTATTTGCTTTAGCTTGTAACATTAGCCCGTAACATTAGCCCGTAACATTAGCCCATATAATAAACCGCGTATTTTTAATCGACAAACTTTCGCGCATTGCGGAAAATTCGCATCCAGGCACCATCTTCGCCCCAGTCATCAGGATGCCAGGAATTCTGCACCGTGCGATAAACTCGCTCGGGATGCGGCATCATCAATGTGGCGCGACCGTCACTGCTGGAGACACCCGTAATGCCATCCGGCGAACCATTGGGATTGGCCGGGTAACTGGCGGCAACCTCGCCATGATTGTTGAGAAAACGCATCGCCACCTGATTACTTGAAAGCAATCGATCCATGGCTTTTTGGGAGGAAAACTCAGCGCGACCCTCACCGTGGGAGATGGCAATCGGCATATGCGATCCCGCCATACCCTGCAAGAATATAGAAGGTGACTCTTCAACCCGTACCAGGGAGAAGCGCGCTTCAAACTGCTCTGAGTGATTGCGTACAAAACGCGGCCACAGTTCAGCACCGGGAATCAATGTCTTGAGATTGCTGAGCATCTGACAGCCGTTACAGACGCCGAGGCTAAAGCTATCGGAACGCTGAAAGAAGCTTTGGAACTGGTCGCGTATCTGCTCATTAAACAGCACGGTCTTGGCCCAGCCTTCGCCGGCACCCAACACATCACCGTAGGAGAAACCGCCACAGGCAATCACACCGCCAAAGTCACTCAAGACTCGACGACCGGCGAGCAGATCACTCATATGCACATCTACCGCATCAAAGCCGGCGCGATCAAATGCCGCGGCCATTTCCAGATGACTGTTGACGCCCTGCTCACGCAGAATTGCCACAGCAGGTCTAACACCGGAATTAATGTAGGGTGCGGCAATATCGTCGCTAGGATCGTAACTGAGCTCCACCGACAGACCTGGGTCGTCGCTGGCAATATTATCGAACTCTTCCCAGGCGCAGTCGGCATTGTCACGCAGTGCCGCCATGCGGTAGGAGGTCTCTGTCCAGGTGCGCTGCAGATCAACTCGCGGGCGCTTAAACAACGGCAGTTTTTTGTTGATAATCTCAACTGTCTGATGACTATTTAATCCACCTAGCAGGTGCACATCAACACCCGCATTGCTAAAGCGCTCAGCCACTGCATTGGTATGGTCGGCGGAAACCTGAATCACGGCACCTAACTCTTCATTAAACAGTGCGGCAATAGGATCGTCACCCAGACCAAAGACGTCCACAGAGATGCCTACGCGACCGGCAAATGACATTTCAACCAGAGTGGCCAATAGGCCGCCATCAGAGCGATCGTGGTAGGCCAGAATATCGCCCTGCTCGAGTGAGACCTGCATGGCATCAAAGAAGTTCTTCAACAGTGCAGGGTTATCTAAATCTGGCGCTGTATCGCCCATCTGCTGATTCACTTGGGCGAGAATCGAGCCGCCCATACGCATGGCACCCGCACCCAAATCGAGCAATAACAGCTGAGTTTCACCCGCGTCGGTACGCAGTTGCGGGGTGACTGTTTTACGCACATCGAGAACTGGCGAGAAGGCAGTAATAATAAGAGACATAGGTGAAGTCACCGCCTTGTCTTCATCGCCATCAGTCCAGGTGGTGCGCATAGACATGGAGTCCTTGCCCACTGGAATAGTAATACCCAGAGCCGGACAGAGTTCCATGCCCACCGCCTGCACTGCACGATAGAGCTTTTCGTCTTCGCCGGGGTGACCGGCGGCGCTCATCCAGTTGGCTGAGAGCTTGATATCTTGCATCTGACCAATGCGGGCAGCGGCAATATTAGTGATCGCTTCACCAATGGCCATACGCCCTGAAGCTGGCGCATTAATCAGTGCCAGCGGTGTGCGCTCGCCCATCGCCATGGCTTCACCAGCAGTACTGTCATAAGTCACTGTAGTCACAGCACAGTCAGCCACCGGAATCTGCCAGGGGCCGACCATCTGATCGCGAGCGACCATCCCGCCAACCGTGCGATCGCCGATGGTAATTAAATAATTTTTGCTCGCCACTGTGGGGTGGCGCAATACCTGAAATACAGCATCTTCAATATTGAGATTGTCCGTGGCGAAGGGCTTGCCTTCTGCCTGGTCACGTTCCGCAATACGATGCATCTTTGGCGCCTTTCCAAACAGCACCGACATGGGCAGATCCACTGGATCGTTTTTAAAGTAGCTGTCGCTGACCGTAATAGTCTTATCTTCAACCGCTTTGCCGACAACGGCTACTGGGCAGCGCTCGCGGTG
>CAWLBR010000201.1:0-3851 GCA_963855085.1 Gammaproteobacteria bacterium | reverse complement strand
GCAGCGTCGTCTCGCGGTGAGTATCTTACCTGAGCTTGTGGGCAAAGGCGGTTTGCGTGCCCAGATCCGTGGCAATGGGGTTATTGGGGTGGGCGATAGTCTTAGCTCAGTCTAAAATGGCTTGGTCTAAAATGGCTTGGTCAAAAACAGCTTGGTCAAAAACAGCGCGGTCTAAATCAGCCCAGTCTAAAAAATCGAATCGTATTACTACTGGTCTGCTCAGCAAGTTCCTCGGCAGACTCATTTCTCTGTTCCGCTATCTTGCTAATCACCCAGGGTAAAAAAGCCGGTTCATTGCGTTTGCCTTTTGGCGGTTCGGACATTGTTTTGGGCAGCAGATAGGGCGCATCGGTTTCAACCATTAGGCGCTGCAGTGGAATATCAGCCACCAGCCCCTGAAGCTCTGTACCGCGCTTGTCATCGCAAACCCATCCAGTGATGCCGATATGCAAATCCAAATCCAAATAGCCGTAGAGGGCCTCTCTCGAGCCTGTGAAGCAGTGTGTTACGGCATCCACTAGATGATCTCTGTAAGTGCGCAGTATTTGCAGCTGTCGATCGGCGGCATCTCGCTCATGGAGAAATACCGGTAACTGTAATTCTGCAGCCAGTTCAAGTTGCGCTTCAAAGGCTTTTTCCTGTTGGGCGGGAGTGGAAAAATTGCGGTTAAAATCCAATCCCATTTCGCCTATGGCGACCACGCAAGGGTTGGCAGCGAGTGTTCTAAGTATGCCGATAGACTCTCTATTTAAAGCCTTAGCGTCGTGGGGATGAATACCGACTGTGGCATAGAGCATATCGGGAAAGCTCTCGCCGAACTCGTGGCAGAGTTCCACAACCGCTTCACTCTCGGCCACTGAGGTGCCGGTGAGAATCAGTTTTTCGACGCCCGCGTCTCGGGCCCGCTCAAGAACCTCGCGGCGGTCTTTATCAAAGCGCGAGTTGGAAAAGTTAACGCCAATATCGATTAACATAGTTACAACAGCCTGTAGAATTCATCGGGATTCAGCAGCGGTCGCTGTTGACCCATTTCTCGGGAATAGATAATCGAATACATCAAAATATTGCGCACATAGGCGCGGGTCTCTTTATAGGGAATCACTTCAATCCAAATATCGAATGGCAGTTTCCCGTCGCTCTTGTTGAGCCACTGTTTCACTCTAGTGGGGCCAGCATTATAGGCGGCACTGGCGAGAATGCGACTGCCATAAAAGCGTTTAAGCAGTTCGCTGTAGTAGCGGCTGGCAATGGCAATATTGGTTGCCGGGTTATATAACTCGGCACTTTTGCGATAGGGGATTTTATATTTTCGCGCCGTGCCCTTGGCAGTAGCGGGCATCACCTGCATTAATCCCCGCGCTCCGGCAGGGGAAGTGGCTGATGCATCAAAGGCGCTCTCTTGACGCGCCAGGGCAAAGAGTAAGGGGCTGTCTAGCTGATTGTTCTGTGCCGCGTCGTTGATGGCGCCGGCAAAGGCCAGGGGAAAGCGCAGCTCCACATCATCCCAGTATTGAGCGCGACCTAGGCTGGCAATAGCTTTGTTGTACCACTGCCACTGGCCGGCGACTATGGCTGCTGCCAGCCAGTCTGGGTAGGTGAAGTTTGCACTGGCCTGATGCCATTCGCGATTGGCGTCGAGATTGTCATTGTGGAACCTCAACTCCCGTGCCCGGGCCATGGCTGGTAGAGCGGTAATCTCAGTTACACGTTGGGGATCAATAGCCACCGGACGGTGGTTGATGCGGTACTCTTTATCGAGCATATCGCTGGCCAGAAAACCGTAAAAATCCCGTTCTTGGGCCAAACTTTCGGTCATCTGCTGCAGTGCAGGATGCTCTGTGGTCAGTGGGTTACTCTGCATGCTGCGGATAGTCCAGTAGCGCCAGGCGGTGCGACTTTGCAATTGCTCCGGCAGTCGCTCTAACCATAGCGCGACATTCGGCCAGTCTTTGTCTCCGAGCGCCAGGCGGATGCGCCACTCCACCAAACTGCCGTCCAGAGCCTCGTTGAGCAATTGTAGATGGTCGCTGAAATAGGAGTCGGCGACTGCCGTTGCTCCCTGTTTGTACAGGCCTTTAATAATTGCACTAACAATTGCGCTGCGCGCGGCATGACTAAATTCATGGGTCTGCTGGTAGTGGCTCCAGTATTTGAGGCTGGCGCGACTGTCGCGACGGGCTAAATGCACCAGAGCATGTTGAATAATGTCCAGCTCTTCGGTGCTGTGACTAGTAAAGGCCGCAAACTGTTTAATGCTCTGGGGTGAACGGTCAGCCTGATAATAGAGCTTGGCCAGTTTGCTGTAGTGAGGACTTTTTAAAAATCGCTCAAGGTATCTGGCAAGCTGATGCTGGTGATTGAGCAGTGCCTTGTTAAAACGCTGCCAGGCCAATGCCTCTGTGATTCGGTCGTCGGCGATTAAACGGGTAAATAATTTGTCACATTGCTTGGGCTGGGATTTGCCAACATTCCACAGTTCCAGTGCCGCGGTTAAGGCCAGTTCACGCCTCTGTTTCAACTGCGGATCTTTAGGTTCAGCGTAATAGCGTGCCAACTGGAACTGACACTGCTGTTTAGGGCTTGCCTGTTGCGGTTCGTAGAAGCTAATAAAGCGGGTCCAATTTTGACGCTTGGCCAAATAGTCGAGCCAGCGGTTGCGCAGATGCTTAGCTTTAACAGTGCCAGTATAGTCTTGCAGATATTGGCTCACTTCAGGATGCCGCGAATAGCGCAGATTGGCAGCTAGATCGGCATAGACCAGATAGGGGTAGAGGGGGTAGCTTTTTAGTTGCTCTCGGCGTTGCTTCAACTGCTGCCATTTGCCTCGGCGCGCCAGCTCGAGGGCCTCGCTGTAGAGCTGGCGCTGTTGGGCTAGGTTGTTGGGTATGGCTGGAGCTAACCTGGCTTGGCTTGCACTAATGTCCTTTGCAGTTACAGTCAGGCAGCCGCACAGCAGCATCACCGCAATAATGGCGTATCTTAGACTGGAGTTAGAGATGTTGAAAATAGGAACAGCCTTATAGGGAGAGGTGTTAGTTAATGCTAGGTGACAGCTTAGAGTTTAAAGGGAGAGCGCGGTATGTTGGAAGCCTCTTGGTGCTTTTAATTGCTCTTATTTGCTTTTAGTTAAAAGAAGCCCTTAGCCAAAGAAAGCCCTTAGCCAAAGAAAGCCCTTAGCTAAAAAAAGCCTTTAGCTAAAAAAAGCCCTTAGCTGCCTTTGGTTGCTTTTAATTACAAAAAGCCCCTAATTAAAGGGGCTCGCTTATCTTAGTCATCCTCATTGATGCGCACCGCCAGAACATCACAGGGGGCACCATGGAGAACACTATTGCTGGTAGAGCCAAATATTAGCGCCAAGCCATGGCGACCGTGACTGCCTACTATTATAAGGTCTGCCTCCTCCTCCTTAGCCATACGACGCATTTCATTGGCCGGCTGACCTAGGACAACATGCTGATCTTCCACTGGTACAGTCAATTGCTCAGCAAGGGTAGATAAGCGCTGTCGGGCCTGCTCTTCCAATTGCACCTGCACATCGGATAAATCCACTGGTATATCGCCGCCGTAAGTGAAGGCGAGAGGCTCAAGGATATGGCAGATTGAAATTTTTACGTCACGGTCAGCAAAAAGTAGCTTGACGCGGTCTACCACTTGCTGTGATTCTGGAGAGAGATCAAGGCCGATTAGTAGGTGTTTGTAAGTAGACATGATGTTGCTCCCTATGGTTGTGTCGTGAGTGGTGCGGCAGAGACTAGATAATGAGTTAGTTACATTTTGATCTTGAGCTAGTCCAGCTAGATTGTATATCTTTGACTAAAGTCGCTAACTATAAGAGTAGTCCGAAATGACAT
>CAWLBR010000200.1:0-3872 GCA_963855085.1 Gammaproteobacteria bacterium | reverse complement strand
TATCAGTATGGAACATCCTCGATTACAGTAGATGTACCCTACCGGAGAACCTATCAGTGACAATCAAAATTGGCATTCTACGAGCGGATGACGTCTCGCTTGAGCTGGCTCCAGCGTTTGGTCAGTACCCACAGATGGTCGAAGACTTGGTGGTTGCCGCCAATCTGGATCTTGGCATTGACGCGAAATCCCTCGAATTTACAAGCTACGCGGTGAATCGGCAGCAATACCCCAGCCATATAGATGAAGTTGACGCCTATATTATTACCGGCAGTAAAAGCAGCGTATATGACCAAGAGCCTTGGATTGAAGAGCTTCATCGCTTTGTTGAGATCCTACATAGCCATAAAAAGAAGACTGTTGGCATCTGTTTTGGCCACCAGGTTATTGCTTCGGCGCTGGGTGGTAAGGTGGAAAAAGCCGCTGTGGGTTGGGGCTTGGGGGTTAAGCCCACCAGCCTTGCTGAAGCCGCTGCCAATGCGGGCCTCGTGGTGGATGGCGGTAATTCAACTATCAATTTGCTCTACAGTCATCAGGATCAGGTAACAGTGCCCGCCCCCGGCAGCACTCTGCTGGCTTCAACCGATATCTGCCCAGTAGCAATGAGCGCCATTGGCGAGCATATTCTTAGTTTTCAGGGCCATCCCGAGTTCTCTCATGACTATGCTCAGGCGCTTTATAGATTGCGTGAAAAGAACTATCCGCCGGCCATATACAAAAACGCCATGGCCTCACTGCAAGAGCAAGAGCATGGCGCGTTGGTAGCAAGCTGGATTATTGATTTTATATCCAGCTAATCGATTTCTTGCCTCGTAGCTCTCGGTTGGTCTAAACCGTCAGCAGCAAGAATTCCCGCTCCCAGGAGGAAATCACCCGATTAAATTCCTCGAATTCCACCAGCTTAATAGAGGTATAGAGCTGGATAAACTCGCTGCCAAAGATCTCAACAATATCTTCGTCTTCCTTAAGCCCACGAAGGGCCTCTTCGAGGGTTCGCGGCATTTGCATCTCTTCGTTATACGCATTGCCGTGGAAAGGTTCGGAGGGTTTGATGCCCTTCTTAAGGCCCAGATAACCACAGGCCAAAGAGGCGGCAATTGACAGGTAAGGGTTAACATCGGCCCCAGGGAAACGGTTCTCAATGCGGTAATCCTTAGGTGCCGCGTCAGGTACGCGCAGTCCAGTGGTACGGTTATCAAAGCCCCAGTGTAGATTGATCGGTGCTGCAACCTCACGGGTAAAGCGACGATAAGAGTTAACATTGGGGGCAAAAAAGCTCATCACAAAGGGCGTGTAAGTCTGCAGTCCGCCCAGATAATGATAAAACGCCTCACTGTACTCGCCGTCTGGAGTGGCAAAGATATTGGAACCGTCTTCTAATGACAGCACACTCTGGTGTATATGCTTTGCCGAGCCGGGCTCTGAAGCCATTGGCTTAGCCATAAAGGTGGCATAGATATTGTGCTTTAGTGCAGCCTCGCGGGCTAGGCGCTTAAAGGTAAAGACCTGGTCCGCCAGATCCAGCGGGTCACCGTGGATAAAGTTGACCTCCAGCTGCGCCGCGCCAGACTCGTGAATCAGCGTATCCAGATCCAGACCCATGGCATCGCCATAGCTGTACATGGTCTCGACAAAATCCTCAAACTCGTTGGCCGCATCAATACTGTAGGACTGGCGCGCTGTTTCATAGCGTCCGGAGCGTCCTATTGGCGGCTTCAGCTCGGAGTCGGGATCAATGTTCTTCTCAATCAGATAAAACTCAACCTCGGGGGCGATAACAGGCTTTAGGCCTTCAGCTTCGTAAAGCGCCAAAATACGTTTGAGCACGTTGCGCGATGAAAAAGGATGGGGTTTGCCGTCCTTGGTAAAGCAGTCGTGGATAATCTGCACCGTAGGCTCATTGGCCCAGGGCACGCTGCGCATTGTTTTGGGATCCGGCTCAAGAAGCATATCCCCGTCAACTGTGCCTAGGAGTTCCCAGAAATCGTCCGAGTACTCTCCAGTAACCGTCTGCGCCAAAATCCCCTCAGGCAGGCGACTATCCTCTTTAACAAACTTGTTGGCCGGAATAAATTTACCCCGAGCGTTACCGGTAATGTCCGGCACCAAGCATTCCACTTCGGTGATCTTATTTTGTTTAAGCCACTCTTCCACTGATTGTTCCGACTGCATAAAGCACCTATCCACAGGTTGTATATAAGTATTAGATTTATCGCGTATTTCGAATAATTATTCAATTAATGTTGAATTATTATTCGAAAAGGTGGTAATGTCAATTCTTAATCAGTCTGAGCCCCCTTTTCCATGCAAGAAGTAAACTCTTACTACGCTCACAGCACAGGCCCACAAGCAGCCTTTCCATCACTGCTAGGTGATCAGCGCGCCGATATCTGTATTGTCGGCGCTGGCTACACAGGCCTTTCTTCGGCGCTACATCTGGCTGAACGCGGCTATTCTGTGATCGTTCTCGAAGCCGAAAGCGTCGGTTTTGGTGCCTCTGGACGCAATGGTGGGCATGTGGGAATTGGCCAGCGCCAAGATCAGTACTACCTAGAAAAACAGTTTGGCAGCGAGATAGCTCGAGGCCTCTGGGATATGGGTTTAGAGGCTGTGGATACGGTTAAGCAGCTTATCCACAAGCACGGGATCCACTGTGATCTGAAGCAGGGTATTTTGCATTTGGCGCACCGCAGCAAGTACTGTCGAGAGCTCGAGGAAGAGGTTGATCACCTTCGTGAGCATTATCAGTTTGAGCAAATGGAGTATGTGGCTGCAGGCGCCCTGCCCAACTTTCTCGACAGTCAGGCCTATTACGGCGCTCAGTGGGACAAGGCATCCCTGCACCTGCATCCGCTCAAATATGCCCAAGGCCTAGCCAACGCCGCAGTAGAGGCCGGCGTAACAATCTGTGAGCAGTCAAAGGTACTCAGCTATAGACCTAGCTCTACACCCACCTCTCCAGTGGGCAGTTCCGTTGTTGTGCGCACCGCCAATGGCTCAGTAACCGCCAGCGAACTAGTGCTTGCCTGCAATGGCTATATTGAAAAGCTCGAGCCGCGTATCAATGGCTATATCATGCCGATCAATAACTTTATTCTGGCTACAGAGCCCCTCTCGGATGAGTTAGCCCAGGCTGTCAGTGCCCAGGACACAGCCATGCAGGACACCCGCTTTGTGATTAACTACTGGAAACTCTCCGCAGATAATCGGCTTATTTTTGGTGGCGGTGAAAACTACCGCCGTGGCTTCCCCAGCGATATCAAAGGCTTTGTACGCAAATATATGCTGCAGATCTATCCTCAATTGGAGAACACTAAAATCGACTATGGTTGGGGTGGCACACTGGCCATCACCCTTAACCGCATGCCTCACTTTGGCCGCATTGGCGACAATATATGGCATCTCCAGGGCTATTCAGGCCATGGGGTACCCACAGCCACCTTCGCCGGCAAGCTGATTGCAGAGGCGATTAGCGGCAAGCTTGAGCGCTTTGATCTAGTTTCCAGCCTACCTACCCGCAAATTCCCCGGCGGCACCCTACTGCGCTGGCCCGGTATGGTAGCTGGCATGCTTTACTTCGCCCTTCGCGACAGGATTTAACCATGACCAATGTTCGTACACTGACACCGCGCAACGCTCCGATCCAGAAGCGCGCCCTAGAGCGTCGCGCCAAGATACTCGAGGTTACAGCGGAGCTACTTGAGGAAGTGGGTCAGGATGATTTGACCACGATCTTAGTAGCCAAGCGCGCAGAGATGTCTGTGGGCACCCTATATCACTACTTTCCCAACAAATACGCGATTCTCTATGCCCTTGCAGAGCAGTGGCTGGGGGAGATTGACACTGTATTGCAGGAGTTAGAGGCTGAGCTC
>CAWLBR010000199.1:0-3882 GCA_963855085.1 Gammaproteobacteria bacterium | reverse complement strand
AATGACTTTACGGTGGGACTCATGAGTGCCGTGGGACATATTCAGTCGCGCCACATTCATGCCAGCATTGGCCAGATTTTCCAACATTTCCAGCGAGTCTGTCGCCGGGCCAATGGTGCAAATTATTTTAGTCTTGCGCATATTATCTCTTGGTCTGTGGCTATTTTATGTAAGGGAATATCCCAGTTCTGGGGTGTTAGCCCGGCAACTTCTTGCAGTTGGTGAGCTAGGCCGATCAGTTTTGCACCAGTTGGCTTACCCGGTCGTGGAGCTAGTGTCCGGTCGTAAAAACCACCGCCCATACCCAGTCGATTGCCAGCCCGGTCAAATGCCACCAGGGGCACCAGGATTAAGTCGAGACTCCAGGGCGGCGTAACGGTTGTGGATTTGAACTGAGGTTCGAGTATACCAAAGCGATTTTTATGCAGGGTGTCGCCATATTGATATTCGGCAAAGTGCAGACTGTTAGCTTTGAGGGGATCGATTAACGGCAGAAAGCAGGCTTTTTTGGCTCTAAAGACGGCATTGATAATGGGAGTTGGATCGATCTCGCCGTCATTGGCTAGGTATACGCCGATGCGCTTGGCGCGCTGAAAAAAATCTTGTCGACAGAGTAACTTAGCCAACTGCTCAGAGGCAGTGCGTTGTTGGCTTGGGTTCAGCGCTCGTCGTTTTTCTCGAATGCTATTTCGTATTTCGCTGGGATTCATTGGCATATGGCCATGGTTAAAATAAATCCCAGAGTGCCGCTGTCAACGTGGCCTCGAACCGAGAAGTTCAAGGTGGCTGCCCTCGCAATATATCAGGCTTTCCGACGCACGGAAGTGCACAACAACATTGGCGGAGAGAAACCGGGTAATAATTATCGGCTCAGGGACTTCTTGACTGGCGCACACCCCAGGAGACACGAGTATAGCAGAGCAGCTTAAAAAGAACGCGCTAAAATGTGTTTAAAGCAGCGTTTTAAACAGGGGAAAATTGACCTGAATTTAACCGTTGAGATCGGACAGGGCTGAGCTCAGTTTAGAGTTCATTGATTGCAGTAAGTGCGAGGTGTCAGCGCCGGTTTGGGCAGACTGTTCGCTGCGGATAAGGTCGTGGGCCAAATTTAAGGCAGCCATTACCGCAATGCGTTCTACGCCGATAATATGTGAGCTGCGGCGGATCTCTTCCATTTTCTCATCGAGCATTTTCGCTGACAGGACTAGCGCGTCGCGCTCTTCCGGCTTGCAGTTGACCTGATAGTCTTTGTCGAGGATGCGGATAGTGAGGGATATAGATGACATACTTGCTGCTACTCTGCGTTTAAGTTTCTGAGGCGATTGATCATAGTTTCAATCTTTTGTCGTGCCATTTCATTCTGTTCCAAAAGCTTGCCGCGCTCACCGGCAAGGCTCGACTCTCTGGCACGCAGAGACTGGTTCTCGCGTTTCAGTTGCAGGCAAAGCTCAATCAAGCTGTCGAGTTTTGCTTCTAACTCTTGGTAACCGCTCATAATCAGAGTTCTTTTAGGTGAATGTCTTGGTACTAATATCTAGGCACTAATATCTAAGCGCTAATATCCTAGCACTACAGCCGCCTAACTATAGGCATTGTCACAGTTTTGGTCAATCAGATCATTAAGTCAATGTGGGTGCAGTGAAATTATTAGAATGTTAGGATGCCTGCTACCTGAGCGAGGCATACCAATGACATTTGAACAGCTGGAAGATCTATTTTTTAAACTGCGAGTAAAGGCCGATCCTTCTGGATTTCACGGCTTTCTCTGTGGGCGTTTGTGCTGCGGAAAAATTCCTTTGGATCAGTTGATCGAAACCTCAACAGGTTGGTTGGGGCTATCTGAAGAACAGGCCGATGGAGCAGCCTATCCACTGCGGGACTTTTATGAAGCTTCGTTGACCAGCCTTGAAGACGTGGCCTTTTTGTTTCAACCAGTGCTGCCCGATGACGAGCTGCCGCTGCCGGAGCGTTTGGTTGCCGTGGGTCAGTGGTGCAGCAACTATCTGTCCGGTGTCGGCGATGGCATGAGCGACGGTTTTGCGGTCTCTGATGATGTTAAAGAGGCACTGGAAGATATTTCAGCCATTGCTCAGGTCTCGGTGGATTTTGAGACTGACGATGACGGCGAGCGTGACTACGCTGAACTGATCGAGTATATCCGTATAGCAGTGCAGCTGATTTTCTCTGAACTGCACCCAGAAGCCGCGGCTAATAGTGGTCCAACTGTTCACTAACCGCGTCTAAAGGCTATAACAGCCTCAGCCAAAGCCATTCCATCCCCAGGGGAGCGCTATGATCACCGTCAAGGAATACGCCGCCCGGCGCAGAGACCTTATGTCGATGATGGCACCCAACAGCATTGCCATTATTACCGGCGCTGGGGAAAAGATTCGCTCTCGCGATACTCACTACCCTTATAAGCAATCGACCAGCCTCAGTTATCTCTGTGGTTTTGCCGAACCCCAGGCGGTACTCGTTTTAATTCCCGGCCGCGAGCAGGGTCAGTGCCTGCTGTTCTGTCGCGAAAAAGATAAGTTGCGCGAGACTTGGGACGGCTATCGTGCCGGGCCTGATGGAGCGGTGGCGGACTTTGGCTTAGATGACGCCTTTCCGATTGACGATTTAGATGAAATTTTGACTGGCATGCTCGAGGGTCGAGAGCGGGTCTATTATGCGATCGGTAAAGATGCCGATTTTGATCGCCATTTGATGGGCTTAATTAATCAAATTCGCGAGCAGCAAAGTCGCGGTTCTGTGCCTCCCGGCGAATTCGTCGACCTAGATCATCTGCTCAATGAAATGCGCCTAATTAAAACTGCTGCTGAGATTAAATTAATGCGCAGAGCGGGAGAGATTTCGGCGCGCGCCCACTGTCGAGCAATGAAAATTAGTCGCCCCGGAATCTATGAGTATCAGTTGCAGGCTGAGATTGAACATGAGTTTATGGTCTCAGGTGCTTCGGCTCCGGCCTATACTAGTATTGTCGGCGGCGGCAAAAACGGCTGCATCTTGCACTATATCGAAAATCGAGAAAAAATTAGCGATGGTGATTTGGTGCTGATCGATGCCGGCTGTGAATATGAAAATTACGCAGCCGATATTACCCGTACCTTCCCAGTGAATGGAAAATTTAGCGGAGAGCAGGCGGCGATTTACGATATTGTTTTGCAGGCACAGCTCGAAGCCATTGCCAAAATCACTCCCGGTGCGACTTACAATGTTGCCAATGATGCGACAGTGGCAGTGATCACTGAAGGTCTACGTGATCTGGGTATACTCGACGGCGAGGTCAATGAGTTGATCGAAATGGAAGCCTACAAAGATTTTTATATGCACAGTTCAGGTCACTGGCTGGGTATGGATGTTCACGATGTTGGCGACTACAAAATTGATAATCAGTGGCGTGTCTATGAACCGGGCATGGTTGTTACTGTGGAACCGGGTATCTATATATCGTCTGATAACAGCAATGTGGCGGAAAAATGGCGCGGGCTGGCAGTGCGTATAGAAGATGATATAGCCGTCACTAAAACGGGCTGCGAAGATTTAACCGCTGGGGTGCCAAAGACACGCAGCGAGATTGAATTGCTTATGGCTACAGGCTAATGGCGACAGAACAATGAATGAGATAAGTACACAAAACAGCGACAAACAGTACGATTTGGTTATAGTCGGTGGCGGCATGGTGGGCATTAGTCTGGCGCTATTATTGGCGCAACAGGAGCCTGACTGGAAGGTGCTGCTGCTTGAGGCTCAGGCCTATGACAACTCAGACAAACATAACAACCATCCAAGTTTTGATTCGCGCTCAACCGCTCTTTCCTGGAGCAGCCGGAAAATATTCCAAGCTGCCGGACTCTGGTCAGGATTGGAATCTCATAC
>CAWLBR010000198.1:0-3895 GCA_963855085.1 Gammaproteobacteria bacterium | reverse complement strand
AGCTATTTCGGTTAAGAGCTTCCGCGGTCAAGCGACCATCACAAGTCGAGGAATGGCAAAGCCATTAAAGTCACTGGCGCAACATAGACTGTAAGCGCCAGTACTGGGAATAAACACCAGATCTTCCGGCTGCATGGTAGTGGGTAAGTAATGTTGCCCCAGCACATCAATGGCGTCACAGGTGGGACCGGCCACCGACCAGAGCTCAGTGGCACCAGTGCGCTGGCTGACTAGAGTAAAGGCAATGCCCTGCTCCAACTCGATCAACCCACCATAAAAACCCAGATCCAAATATAACCAACGACTGTTATCCCTTGTGGCTATGCCCATTACTTGGGAAACCAGGCAGCCCGCCGAACCCACTAAATAACGACCTGGCTCGGCCATCACCTGAATCGTATCCGGCAGCGACTCCAGCTCGCGGTTTATCTCAAATGCTACGTCTTCAATTGAAGGATCTTCAGGGGTCAATTGGAGAGGATAACCACCGCCAAGATTTAGCAGCTGCGGGATAAAACCACGGGCAATCAGCTGATGAAAAATGTCCTTGGCCGACTTAATACCCTCGACCCAGTTATTGATATTGGTACATTGAGATCCCACATGAAAGGTCACGCCACAGAGGTTGAGCTGTAACTGTAAGGCACTGTCGATCATTCCTAGGACGCCTCTTGGGCTGGCGCCAAACTTTCCCGCCAGTGGCCAGCTTGAGCCCTCATTACTCACCTCAATGCGAATGTAGACTTTGGCCTGGGGCGCAAAAGCCGCAATTTTCTCTAACTCTTCAGAGCAATCTGCCGAGTACCAGCGCACACCTTTAGCGCAGGCGTATTGTATCGCCGCTGGGGATTTAATCGGATTGGAGTAAAACACCTGATGCGCGGGAACACCCAGTTCAAGCAGAGCATCTAGCTCGGCCGATGAAGCAATCTCAAACCAAGCGCCCTCTTGGCGCAACAGTTCCAAAATAGCCGGATCCTGATTGGCCTTAACCGCATAGTGGGGTCGCACCCGAGGCATGGCCTTCATAAAGCGCCGAGTATTATCCCGCAGGCGCTGTTCAGACAGCACCAACATAGGACCGGAATAGTCCGCTGCAACGGGGCGGCTAAAGCTCAGCTGTTGGCGAATATCCTCGGCGATTGCCAGGCGTTGTTGGTCATTGACTGAGGTGATTATGGGGTTGGCGGAAAATTGTTGCATAACACTCCTGGACAGTACTTTTCGAGGGCACTTGTGGAGGGTACTTGTGGAGAGTGCTTGTGCAGAGCACTCCTGAAGAACAGGCTAATTGATGGCTGGCTGTTAGATATCAATGGTAGGCTCCTAGGATGTCAATTTGTATTGCCAAACTGGTCAATTTGTTTGATATTACCAATCACTATGATTTAAAAAATGGCATTTTGTTATGAAAAACGATCAGCAGCTGCTAAATCTACTGCGCGAAAACAGTCGTCGCTCGGTATCGGAAATGGCCAAACAACTGGGTGTCAGTCGCACCACAGTGCAACAGCGCATGGAGCGACTCGAGCGCAACGGCACTATTCAGGGCTACACCATCAAACTCAATCCCCATTCTGAGCAACAGCAAGTCAGTGCCTACATTATGATTTCGGTGGTGGGACGCAAGACCAGCGATGTGGTCCGCCATCTACAAAAAGACCAGCAACTGGATATGCTCTGTAGTATTAGTGGCCAGTATGACTTGCTCGCCAAGGTGACTGCTGCGACCACCGAGCAACTGGACCAGTGTATCGACAGCATCAGCACCCTCGATGGAGTAGAAACAACATTAAGTCATGTAGTGCTGTCAAGAAAGGTAGATAGATAGCGGCAGTGCTGGTAAGTTACATCCCAACGGCCATAGCCGAATTCTCTAGTCCTAAAAAAATAATAACTGAGATACATATGAGCAGCAGACCCCTGGTAAAACCCAGTCTTGTGGACGCCCTAATTCCGGTCATTCTATTGATCGCCATGCTCGCCGGCACAGTCTATGTGTTCGGTCTCGATTCCTCTGGCCCCAATCAGGTGGCGCTATTTTTAGCTGCAGCCGTGGCCGCTTTAATCGGCATTAAAAATGGTTTGACCTGGAAGCAGATCGAACAGGGCATGATCGACACTATTACTGTGTCTCTGCCAGCGATTCTGATTCTATTTATGGTAGGTGCACTTATCGGCAGCTGGATCCTCGCAGGCACTGTGCCGAGCATGATCTATTACGGTGTTGAGATTATGTCACCGGACTACTTCTATATGACCTGCTGTCTGGTCTGCGCATTAATTGGCTTTAGTGTTGGCAGTTCATGGACAGTGGCCGGCACCTTGGGTATCGGCTTTATGGGCATCGCGGCAGCGCTTGATCTGTCGTTGCCAATCAGTGCCGGCGCAATTATTTCTGGCGCCTATTTTGGCGATAAGTTATCGCCCCTCTCGGATACCACTAACCTGGCTGCGGCTGTCACCAACAGCGATTTGTTTGACCATATTGAACATATGCTCTGGACCACTGTGCCCAGTTTTGTGATTACCCTGGGACTGTTTTTTATGCTCGGCATGGGCAGCGACATCAACGTCAAAGTCGATGATATCAAAATTCTCCAGACGGCAATGCAGGATGCTTTTTTGGTTAACCCATTCATGCTCACCCCCCTGGTGCTTTTATTAGTCATGGCGATAATGCGCAAGCCCGCCCTCTCGACGCTGATCTGTGGCGTGGTGGCTGGCTGTATCTTTGCCGTGATATTCCAGTGGGACGCAGTGATTACTCTGGCGGCAGACGCCAGTTTAAGCAGCTCGGCGGCAATCTTTAAGGGCCTGTTCACGGCGATGTTTTTAGGCTTTAGCTCGGTGAGTGGCAACGAATCTATGGACGCGCTGCTGTCCAAAGGCGGCATGGAAAGTATGTTGCTGACCATCGGCCTGATTATCAACGCTATGGGCTTTGGCGGTGCTATGGCTCGCACAGGTTTGCTGGAGCGCATAGTGGAAGCCGCACTGAGCAGAGTGAAATCTGTCGGCGGACTGATCAACACCACCATCATCACCTGCATAGGCACCAATATTCTCGCCGCCGACCAGTATCTGTCGATTGTGATTCCCGGGCAGATGTTCTCCGAGGCCTACAAACGTCGTAATCTCCGCGCAATCAATTTATCCCGAACTCTAGAAGACTCAGGTACCCTTACCTCAGTACTGGTACCTTGGAATACCTGCGGTGCCTTTATGTCGGCGACATTGGGTGTCAGTACTTTTTACTATGCGCCCTACGCCTTCTTTAATCTCTGCTGCCCACTTATTGCGATAATTTATGGCTTTTATCAGATTAAGTTGCCCCTGATCAACGAGTCAGAAGGCGTGGTGCAAAGCAGCGACTAAGCTGTTTTGATAGCAAGCTGTTTTGATAACAAGCTATTTGATAAATCGCCTAAAAAGAGTTGGTTCAATAAAACATGTTGCCAAACGCCTACAGATTAATAGCCCGATTCGCTATGGCCAATGCCTTTATTGCTCTGTCGGCATTGGCGCAGGGTCAAATAAGTGAGCAGCCAGACGACCCACTTAATGGCCAATTTAACGGCCAGCTGGCCCTGCAACATATAGCCCAGCAAGTCAGCTTTGGCCCGCGCACCGCAGACTATCCCGGCAAACAAAAAACCCTTAACTACATTCAGCAGTTATTAGAGGCTGAAGCAGATCAAATTGTGGTTCAGCCGTTTCAGGCCCATGGCCTGTCTGGCAACAATCTCTGGGCGAGCTTTTATGCCACCGAGTCGAATCAAAAAAATCATCCGCGAATTATGCTCGCCGCACATTGGGACACTCGCCCTATTGCCGAGCGCGACAAGCTCCCAGGGAAACGTTCAGAGCCTGTTATTGGTGCCAATGACGGCGC
>CAWLBR010000197.1:0-3939 GCA_963855085.1 Gammaproteobacteria bacterium | reverse complement strand
GAGCGAGAAAGCGCATATAAAAAGCGCCAGGCAAAAAAAATCCCACCAACCGGCAGGATTTTTCGACAAGCTAGAGGCCGCTTACTTAATTTTGGCTTCTTTATAGATCACATGCTTGCGGATAGTGGGATCATACTTCTTGATCTCCATTTTCTCAGGCATATTGCGCTTGTTTTTATCTGTAGTGTAAAAGTGTCCAGTGCCAGCACTGGATACCAAACGAATCTTTTCTCTCGCTGATTTAGCCATCAGTAGTCTCCTTAGACCTTCTGTCCACGAGCCTGAAGCTCAGACAAAACTATTTCAATACCTTTTTTGTCAATGATGCGCATACCTTTAGTAGATACACGAAGCTTAACAAAGCGTTTTTCACCTTCGACCCAAAAACGGTGGGAGTGAAGGTTTGGCTCAAAGCGTCGACGTGTTCTGTTTTTCGCGTGAGATACATTGTTTCCAGCCATTGGGCGCTTGCCTGTGACTTGACATACTCTGGACATTTCTACTGCCTCTGATTGCAATTGTGATGACCGAATCGTAATCCGCTCACCACGTGAATTCTGGATATCTAACCCTAGTTGCAGGACCCTCCCGCAAAGGGGCGCAATTTATACCAGAAAGGCCTATCTGAATCAAATCAAATTGCCGGATTAGTGGCTATTGACGGATTTAATTGGCATAAGCTCATAATTTACCTCTCTGAGCCAGAGAGACGACCTCACCACGGCCAATAACCAGATGATCGAGCAAACGAATCTCAACCAGATTAAGTGCCTGTTTTAGGCGCCGAGTAATATCAATATCCGCCTGACTTGGCTCAGCCAATCCCGACGGATGATTGTGCGCAACAATCACCGCCGCCGCATTTTTCCGCAGAGCGCGAGCCACAACTTCCCGGGGATGAACACTGGCCGCATCCAGGGTGCCCTGAAATAGCTCATGGGTATCAATCAATTGATGCTTGCTATCCAGCAACAGCATCATAAACACTTCGCGCTTGTAATCGCGCATCTGCACTGACAGATAGTCGCTGACCTTTTCCGGACTGGTAAACACGGGCTGACCTTCAAGCTGTTCTTTTAGATAACGGCGGGTAAGTTCAATAGAGGCTTTGAGCTGAACATACTTTGCAGTGCCGACACCCTTGGCCTTGCAAAAGGCCGCCTGGTCAGAGCTGATAAGCGGGCCGAGGCCGCCAAACTCCTTGAGTAGATTTCGCGCTAGATCAATTGCGGTGATTCCCGGCAGTCCAGTGCGCAGAAAGATTGCCAACAATTCAGCGTCAGAAAGTGCCGACGCCCCCCGAAGAATTAACTTCTCTCGCGGCCGTTCGTTCTCCGGCCAGTGGCTTATAGCCATAGTAAGTCCTTATTTATTGCTACAGAAATCCTGTTCTTAATGCTATCTTACAGCCTTTATTTGAGCTGTCCGGACGATTAATGAGCACCCTTTCAAACAAACGAATAATAGTCGGCGTCAGCGGCGGCATTGCGGCTTACAAGAGTGCCGAAGTTGTCAGGCGACTGCAGGACGCTGGTGCGGAGGTGCGCGTAGTGATGACCCCAGGTGCCGAAGAGTTTATTCGGCCACTGACATTACAGGCGCTCTCAGGTCATCCGGTGCATGCCGACCTGCTCGACCCAGAAGCCGAAGCCGGTATGGGCCATATTGAATTGGCGCGCTGGGCAGATCTGGTTTTAATTGCTCCGGCCACTGCTGACTTTATCGCCACCATGGTCCACGGTCGTGCCAACAGCTTGTTGAATGCCATCTATTTAGCGACACCGGCAATAGTCGCGGTAGCTCCGGCCATGAACCAAGGCATGTGGTCGCACCCAGCCACCACGGCCAATATGGAACAACTCAGCCAGCGCCAGGTTAAAATCTTTGGCCCCGACAGCGGCATCCAAGCCTGTGGCGATATTGGCCTAGGACGCATGCAACAACCTGACATGTTAGTTGAGCAAGTTTCTGCCTGCTTTGCCTCACTGCAGTTAAGTGGCAAAAAGCTGGTAATTACCGCCGGGCCCACTCGAGAAGCAATTGATCCGGTACGCTACATCAGCAACCACAGCTCGGGGAAAATGGGTTATGCCCTAGCCGAGGCTGCCATAGAGGCTGGCGCAGAGGTCACACTGATCTCGGGGCCAGTCAATCTCGAGCCGCCGCAACGCTGCACACTCATCCCAGTAATTTCCGCCGCGGATATGCACAGCGCCACAATGAATGCCTGCGCGGGTGCGGACATTCTTATTGCTGCGGCCGCAGTGGCCGATTACCGCCCAGCGACTATTGCCGCCCAGAAAATGAAGAAACATGCGGATGCCATAACGCTTGAGCTGGAAAAGAATGTGGATATTGTCAGCGCCGCAGCCAGTGAATATAAGAATCTATTTGTCGTGGGTTTTGCAGCAGAGACTCAGGATGTAGAGAGCTATGCCCGAGGCAAGCTCGAGCGCAAAGGCCTCGACGCCATAGTCGCCAACGATGTCTCACGCAGCGACGTGGGCTTTAACAGCGATAACAATGAAGCTTGGTGGATCAGTGCAAACACCAGCAAGACCTTTAGCATAAGGAGCAAAACGCAACTGGCTCGCGACATTGTCGCCGCTATAGTTGAGCAGCTCGGTTAGCGAGCCCCTCGCCAACTAAGCAAGCAAGTTGCCAATGACAATGGATCTAGTAAAAGAAAGAGAACATCTCAGCCAGGCCTATATTCCGGAGCTGGTTTTTCGCGACTATGATATTCGCGGCCTCGCCGATAGCGAAATAACCCCGCAGTTCGCTAAAAGCCTTGGCCTAGCCCTGGGTGCTTTGATACGCGACACTCCCATAGAGCCGCTAACAGCAAATACTCGCCAGCATTCAGTCTATGTGGGCCGCGATGCGCGCCTCAGCTCAACCCGTCTGGCTACAGCACTCAAAGAGGGTTTAACAGCCTGCGGCTGCAATGTAATCGACCTGGGTGAAATCACCACTCCAGCACTAAATTTTGCCGTGCATCATGGAAACCAGAGCGGTAACGGCATCATGGTGACTGCAAGTCATAACCCGGCGACCTACAACGGGTTTAAAATCATTCTTCAGCATCAGGTTATTTCGGGAGAAACGCTGCAGCAATTGATACCTATGATGCGCGACGAAAAGCTTGATTCAGATACGCCGACCAAAAGCGCAGGAAGTCTGATCGAGGCCGATATAGTCAGCCAATACCTTGATCATATTGTCGAGATCGGTAGGCTACAAAAATCGTTTAAACTGGTGATTGATGGCGCCAACAGTGTTCCGGGGCCCATTGCAACGCAGCTGTTTGAACGCCTTGGCTGCCTAGCCTTCCCACTGTACTGTGATATAGATGGCTCATTCCCGAATCACCCGCCGAATCCAGCAGATGAGAAAAATCTTGCCGATCTGCAGCGCCATGTCATCGAGCACCAAGCTGAACTGGGCCTGGCATTTGATGGCGACGGTGATCGGGTCGTGGTTATCTCTGGTCGCGGCAAAATAGTGTGGCCCGATCAGTTGATGATGATTTTCGCCCGAGATGTACTGGCCCGCCAGCCCGGCGCAGATATTGTCTTCGACGTTAAAAGTAGCCGCCGCTTAGCAGATATTATTCGTCAGCACGGCGGCAATCCGGTGATGTGCAAGACCGGTCATGCCCATGTGAGAAAACAGGTCCACGATAATAACTCCCCTTTGGGAGGAGAGTTTAGCGGCCATATTTTCTTTAATGACCGCTGGCGGGGATTTGATGACGGACTCTACGCGGCTGTACGCTTGCTGGAGATTCTCTGTGAGCGACAACAAACACTAGATCAGGTTATCGACGAGCTGGAGACCAGCGTCTCCACTGCCGAGATTTTGCTGCCGATTGATGAAAATGAGAAGTTTGAGCTAATGAAAACACTGGCTGCTGGCTGCCAATTCCCTCAGGCTCAC
>CAWLBR010000196.1:0-3956 GCA_963855085.1 Gammaproteobacteria bacterium | reverse complement strand
TGCACCGCATTTGAAGACTTCGCGCTGCGTGCATTTGATGCCAAAGCCTTTGCCTACTTACTTAAACCGATCAAAGCCAATGAGCTGAATGAGGCGCTACAGCGAGCCGCAAGCGCAACCCGCGCCCAACTTAATGGCCAGGCGCCGAGTCATAGGCGGCATCTCTGCAGCAGGACCCATAACGGCCTTGAGCTGGTTGCAGTAGAACAGATTCGCCTGCTCCAGGCCGATCAAAAATATATCACCGCTTATACCGCTGAAGGCGAAACCGTACTCTCCGATACCCTCAAGGATATTGAAAAGGAGTTCTCACAGCTTTTTATTCGAGTGCATCGCAGCGCATTGGTTGCCCGGAATGCCATTGAAGGGCTGACCTATGCTGAGGGTCACCTGGCAGTTAAGATCAGGGATATAGAGATTCAGCCCATTGTCAGTCGTCGCCTGGAACCGAAACTACGGCAGTTATTACCCCAGCTCTAGAGCTGCCTTTGGGGGATAAAATTCCCCGCATTAGAGCTGCCCAAGCGCAGTCAAATGGTCGATAATGTCTGCCTATACAATCACAGTGATGGAATTTCAGTGCCCCAGACGATCCGAATTGCGACGCGAAAGAGCCCCTTGGCGCTTTGGCAGGCCGAGTTTGTAAAAGCTAAATTACTTGAGAATCACCCACATCTTGATGTCCAGCTGGTGGCCATGACCACTCGCGGTGATGTACTGCTGGATACGCCACTGGCAAAAGTCGGCGGCAAAGGTCTGTTTGTCAAAGAGCTCGAAGTGGCTATGCTTGAAAATCGCGCCGATATAGCCGTGCACTCCATGAAAGATGTGCCCATGGAGTTTCCTCCTGGACTTGGCCTAACGGTGATCTGTGAGCGTGAAGATCCCCTAGATGCCTTCGTCTCTAATCGCTATATCAATCTTGCCGAGTTGCCTCCCGGATCTGTGGTGGGAACGTCCAGCCTCCGACGTCAGTGCCAGATTCGTGCGACCTTTCCAGAATTACAGATCAAAGACCTGCGCGGCAATGTTAATACTCGCTTGGCGAAACTGGATTACGGTGATTACGACGCAATTATTCTCGCTAGTGCCGGACTGATGCGGTTGGGTATGGAAGCGAGAATTGCCTCGCGTCTGGAGCCTGAGCTCTGTCTGCCTGCTGGTGGCCAGGGTGCCGTGGGTATCGAATGTCGACTCGAAGATCAGGCCACCATCGACTTATTGAAACCTTTAGAACACAGTCAGACGCGCATCCGCGTTACCGCCGAGCGCGCGCTTAATCGACGTCTAGAAGGCGGCTGTCAGGTGCCTATTGCCTGTTACGCTGAGTTGGATGAAACCGGTGACTCTCTAAAGCTGCGCGGCCTGGTCGGCAGTGTCGATGGCACGCGTATTTTGCAAGACCAACTCTCTGCTCCGGTAGAGCAGGCAGAGAGACTGGGTATTGAGCTGGCCGAGCGATTATTAGCCGCAGGTGCAGGTGAAATTCTCGCCGAGGTTTACGGGGCAGACTAATGTCGCAACGCATCCTGGTGATCAGGCCCTCGCGGCAGGCAGATCAATTTATTACTCTGCTTGAGCAGACTGGTGCTCAGGTATGTCATATCCCGGTGATGTCCATCGAACCTATAGTTGATGGCCAGTCGATTAAAAACCTGATCCTGGAAGTGGATAATTTTGATAAGGCCATCTGTGTTAGCGGCAATGCTGCCGAATTGACCATTGAATGGCTGGACCGTTACTGGCCCATGCAACCTGTGGGCATAGAGTTTTTTGCCGTGGGGCAACAGACTGCACAAATTCTCGGTGCTGCAGATATTACTGCTCTGTCACCGAGTGGGCGACAAAATAGTGAGGCACTCTTGGCCCTGCCTGAGTTGCAGGACCTTAGTGGTCAGCGGGTGATTATTTTTCGTGGCCGCGGCGGTCGAGAAATTCTTGGTGATACTCTTGTTAAACGCGGTGCGCGTGTTGATTATTGCGAACTTTATGAACGCGTAATCAATCCAGAGCAGGCGCTGTTAGCACGCCAACAGTTGGTCCAGTGTGACTGTCTGGTGGCTCATAGTGGCGAGTTGCTAACAGCCTTGGGTGACCAGTCCGGAGAGCCGGCGGCTGAGACCGCTGTAGTGGTTCCCAGTGAGCGAGTGGCAGAGATTGCCCGGGAATTAGGTTATCAGAATATTGTCAGTGCCGAGAATGCACTGCCAGAGTCGATGTTGGTCGCGGTGCAGAAGGCGCTGTAAATTATTGCGTCAAAAGCTGCTGACGGGCTATTCTTTGATTAATGAATAATTTTTTGGCGTTAAAATAGTGTTAAACAGACGCGCAACAAAAGAGGAAACACGGTGACTGAGAAAAAACCTGCTGCGCCTGCGGCGAGTGACAAGAGTGGTTCTGCGAAGGCCAGTTCTTCTGTAGCTGATAAGTCCAGTTCAGTTAAGTCATCTGCGAAGAGCGGGGCCACCGAGGCTTCTGATAATAAAGCGTCTAAGAACAAAGCTCCTAATAATAGTGCTCTTGATAGAGGATCGAAGAAACCCTTCCCTTGGTTTAAAACGATTCTTTTGTTGTTACTGATCGCCGCACTGGCCGGGTCGGCTTGGTTTGGTTGGATGCAGTGGCAGCAGCGTACGGTTTTAGCCGACGGCCTGCAAAGCAGTTTAATTGCCTTTGAAGACAAGGTTGAGAGGCAGCAGCAAGCGACCATCCGCGCGGGTCAACAGCAGTCGCAAACCATTAAAGCGTTGCAGGACCAACTCTACTCTCTGCGCCTGCTGAGCAATCGTCAGGCCGAACAGATATTAACCCTTGGCACCGCGACTCGAGGTGATTGGTTGCTGGCAGAGGCCGCCTATCTAGTGCGCTTGGCCAATCAGCGTCTCCAAGTTGAACGCAGCGTCGACAATCCTCTAGCGATATTGGAAAGTGTCGACAGTATTTTTGTTCAAATCAATGATCCTGAATTACTGGCGGTGCGCAATGCCTTGGCGATTGATATTGCCGCTCTGCGCATGACTGAAAAAGTCGATCGCGAGGGTATCTACCTTGAGTTACAGGCAATCTCATCTGCCCTTGAAGCACTGTCGATACTCGAGGCCCATGCTAATTCTGAAGTTACTCAATTAGAGCAGGGCGCTGAGCAGCCGCCAAACTCTCTGGCTGAAACCCTTGAGCGCTTCACTGAAAAATTTGGCAACTTAATTGTCCTGCAAAAGCGCCAGCAACCGATTGAACCTTTGCTCAGCCGTGCGGAACAAACCATGGTACGTCAGAACCTCTATCTGCTGCTGGAGCAGGCGCAGAGTGCGTTGTTGCGCGAAGAGCAGGGGATCTACAGCAATAGCCTCAATAAAGCCGAGACATTATTGCGCCGCTACTTTCAGTTAAACAGTGAATCCGAAGCCTCGATCGCTAGATTGCAAACCCTCGCTGAGCGCTCAGTAAGCCAGCTGCTACCGGATATCTCTGGCTCCCAAAATGCGATCCAAACAGTCCTGAATTTACGTCATAGCAGCGCAGCTGACGAGGGAGCCGAACAGTGAGAAAGCTTTTATTGTTGCTAGTGCTGGCCCTACTTGTGGGCGCGCTGGCAGTCTGGGTATTACAGTTTGGCAGTGGCTATGTGCTGCTAAGCTTTGCTGAGTTCACTATTGAGATGAGTGCCTGGACTGGGCTGCTGATCTATGTGACAGCCACGGCACTGCTGTTCTGGTTGCTGCTGACTTGGCGTTGGATTATGGGTGCCGGGGGCTTTAGGGCCTGGTGGCGCAATCGCCGCAGTGCGCGCAATCAGAATCAGACCGCCGAAGGGTTGCTGCTGTTTGCTGGCGACGATTGGCAGGAGGCGGCAAAACTGTTGTTCCAGTCTGCGGATAAATCCTCTATGCCAGTGGTTAGCTTGCTGTTCGCAGCCCGAGCTGCTGCAGACGGCGAACAGTTTGACGGGGCGCGTC
>CAWLBR010000195.1:0-3969 GCA_963855085.1 Gammaproteobacteria bacterium | reverse complement strand
TCTGATCTGCAGCGATGGCGTCTTCGATAGTCACGCGTAACATGCGTCGAGCATCAGGATCCATAGTAGTGTCCCAGAGCTGGCCAGGGTTCATTTCACCCAGTCCTTTATAGCGCTGAGTGCTTATGCCTCTGCGTGATTCAGCCATTAGCCAATCAAGCGCTTCGGTGAAGCTCTCAACCTGGGCGTTGCGCTCGCCCCGCTGAACATAGGCACCCTCTTCTATCAGCCCCTGCAATACTTCACCTAGGCCGGCAATTGCACGGTACTCGTTAGCGGCAAATAGTTCCCGACTGAGCAGATGGTAGTTAGGGATACCGTGAGCGGTAATCTCAACCTTGGGCTGGAAGATATTATGTTCTTTATCTTCGTCTACCACGACCTTGTAACGATGTGTTCCGCTATCCGATAGTATGAGCTTTTCCTGAAGATCGGCACACCAAACCTCAAGATCACTACGATTTTCCAGAAGTTCTGGTGAAAACCTCTTCGCATAAACCAGTGCATGAAGGATTTCTTTAGGGTAAACCAACGACATGCGATCAACCAGACCTATAACATGACGGTACTTGCTCACCAGATCTTCTAGGGCGGTTCCTTTAATACCAGGGGCCGTAGCGTTGACATACAGAGCGGCATTTTCGAGGGCTTTAGCCGTCAAATACTCCAACAGTGCATCGTCGTCTTTTACGTACTTTTCGCTCTTGCCGCGGTTCACTTTATACAGTGGTGGCTGGGCGATAAAGATATGGCCCTGCTCAACCAACTCACGCATTTGGCGGAAGAAAAAGGTTAACAGCAGAGTACGAATATGCGATCCATCCACGTCCGCATCGGTCATGATAACCACTGTGTGGTAACGCAATTTAGCGACATTGAATTCTTCTGTACCTATACCACAACCTAGGGCTGTAATCAGGGTGCCGACTTCAGCGCTGGAAAGCATCTTATCGAAACGCGCCTTCTCAACATTGAGGATCTTACCCTTGAGAGGCAGAATTGCCTGGGTGCGGCGATCCCGACCCTGCTTGGCAGAACCCCCTGCAGAGTCTCCCTCCACTAAGTAGAGTTCAGATAAGGCGGGGTCTTTTTCCTGACAGTCGGCGAGCTTGCCTGGTAGGCCAGCAATATCCAGCGCACCCTTGCGTCGTGTCATCTCACGGGCTTTACGAGCAGCCTCTCGAGCGCGAGCTGCGTCGATCATTTTGTTCACAACGGCACGGGCATCCTGAGGGAACTCAAGCAAGAACTCGGTGAACTTCTCGCCCATTTCCTGCTCAACAGCGGTTTTAACCTCTGAACTCACAAGCTTGTCTTTGGTCTGCGAGGAGAATTTCGGATCCGGCACTTTCACTGAGACAATTGCCGTTAGACCTTCACGGGCGTCATCACCAGTAGTGGCGACCTTCGCTTTACCATTGATACCCTCTTTCTCAATATAGGTATTAAGGCCTCGGGTCAGGGCTGAGCGGAAACCCGCTAAGTGGGTACCGCCATCACGCTGTGGAATATTATTGGTATAGCAGTGAATATTTTCCTGAAAACCATCGTTCCACTGCAGGGCAACCTCAACACTGGTGCCATCTTCGCGATGGGTGTCGAAATGCATAATCTTGTTTACAGTGGTTTTATTGGTATTAAGAAACTCGACAAAGGCTCTCAAGCCACCCTCGTAGGCGTAGACCTCTTCCTTGCCACTGCGCTCGTCGGCCAAGACAATGCGGACGCCGGAATTGAGGAAAGACAGCTCGCGCAGGCGCTTAGCCAAGACCTCAAAATGGAATTTAATATTGGTAAAGGTACCCACTGAGGGTACAAAGTGCACCTCTGTGCCGGACTCTTCAGTATCACCAACAATCGTCAGCGGACCCTGAGGCTCACCATGGGAGTAATGCTGCTCATGGACCTTACCGCCGCGACGAATGGTCAGACGCAGGGCAACTGATAGTGCGTTAACCACCGAAACACCTACACCGTGGAGACCGCCAGAAACCTTATAGGAGTTGTCATCGAACTTACCGCCAGCATGGAGCACAGTCATAATGACCTCTGCCGCAGAGACGCCCTCTTCGTGCATCTCTGTAGGAATACCGCGACCATTGTCTGAGACAGTAATGGATTCATCCTGATGAATGACAATTTTGATCTCGGAACAGTGCCCCGCTAGGGCCTCATCAATCGAGTTATCAACCACCTCAAACACCATGTGGTGCAAACCAGTGCCGTCATCAGTATCACCAATGTACATGCCTGGGCGCTTTCGTACTGCATCCAAACCTTTTAGTACTTTAATACTGGAAGAATCGTAATTCTGTTCGTCAGTCATAAACTCTCTATTCCTGTTGTTTCATCAATCGAAGCCGCGCCATGTTCCATGTGGAACATCTTGTGGGGCATCTTTTTTAGCAATGGCTCAAAATCTTGTTTATCCACACCAGTGATAAAGTACTGGCAACCAAGATCATTCAGATAAGCAATCACCTGCCCTCTATGCTGGTAATCAAGCTCAGCTGGCAAATCGTCTAGCAGGAACAGGCAGGACTCACCTGACTTTTCCCTATAATGACTTGCCTGAGCTAACTTGAGTGCATAAACAAGGAGCTTTATCTGCCCTCTCGACAGATGATCAGCCGCTGGCTGGCCATCTACCTTTATTCTTATATCTGCTCGGTGCGCACCATGATTTGTTGTTTTGGTGGCAATATCTCGAGCCTGGTCCTGAACATAAACCTCTTCAAGTGATCGACCAACATCCCAACCACAGTAGTAGTCAAAGCTAACCTTACCCAAGCCATCAAAGGCGCTCAGAGCTCTATGGATCTGCGTACTGAGCTGGGCTAGGTAGGCCCTTCTAAACTCGGTGATCTGCTGGCATAGAGGGATAAGTTCAGCTGTCCAGGTGCTCAGCATATCCTCATCCATTCTACCATGGCGAAGCAGTTGATTGCGTTGTTTTAGCGTTTTTTGAAAGCGCCGCCAGACCTCGGTGTAAGTATGTTCCACGTGGAACACACCCCAATCCAAAAACTGTCTGCGCTGCAGGGGGCCACCCTCGAGCAGCATAAAGCTATGAGCATCAATTAACTGAAGCGGTAACTCCGCAACCAGCTGTACTGCAGACTGTAGAGATTGCCCGTCAACTCGCGCCTCAAACCGGCCCTTGGACGTCCGCTTGATACCCAACTGGTGACTGGACCCACTGAGCTCTCGATTCAAACGAGCAGACACAATCAACTCGTCGGCGTCATTATTGACCACAACCCGGAGGTCCCGATGACGAAACGAGCGGCCACGGCCGAGCAAATAGATAGATTCGAGCAGACTGGTTTTGCCGCTGCCATTGGCCCCATAGATAATATTGGCCTGGGGATGACAGGACAGCTGGACAGCTTGCAGGTTACGGACCTGAAATATGTCAAGCTTTGATAAAAACATTAGTTAGCAGCGCCAGCTACTATAGAGAGATGAACCAATGGCTCTCTACAGTCGCATAGGCATAACAACGTAGACAGCAGATCCATCAGCAGCATCTTCTACTAGGGCACTGCTACTTGAATCAGATAGAGTCAGTCGCACCGTATCGCCTTTTAAGACATTGAGTACGTCCAGTAGATAACTGACATTGAAGCCAATCTCCAACTCATCTCCAGCATAGTCAACACCGACTTCCTCTTCAGCCTCTTCCTGCTCTGGATTGTTGGCGACCATTTTAATTGCACCATTGGACAGCATAATGCGTACACCGCGATACTTCTCATTAGAGAGAATAGCTGTGCGACCAAAGGCCTGCTTAAGCTCTGCACGATTGCCCTCGACCAACTTATCGCCACCCTTGGGCAATACGCGGTCATAGTCCGGGTAAGCACCATCAACCAGCTTGGAGGTAAAGCAATAATCGCTACCATCTACCCGAATATGGTTTGAACCCATAGCCACCCGCACCACACCCTCATCAGCGACCAGGCGCGA
>CAWLBR010000194.1:0-3992 GCA_963855085.1 Gammaproteobacteria bacterium | reverse complement strand
CGCCATTTTTTCCCCTGCCCGGTGGAATATGGCCAGACTGTCAATTCAGTGACCTTCAGCGCTCGACACCTAGATGCTGAACTGGTTCGCGATGAGAAGGCCCTCGAGCAATTTCTGAAGCTTGCGCCCTATTACATGATTATCGAGCCCCTGCTCAGCACTTTCAGTATCACGCATCGCATCCGAGGTATTCTTGGGGACGACTTTCGACAGGAGATGCCCAGCTTTGAGGGTTTGACGGTGCTATTGAATATGTCAGCGCGCACACTGCGCCGCCGTCTGGATAAAGAGGGTACCTCTTACCAGCGCATTAAAGATAATGCTCGGCGCGATGTGGCCATCTCAATGTTAAGCCGTGATCGACTGACCGTCAGTGAAGTGGCAGAGCAGGTCGGCTTCTCCGATCCGAGTGCGTTTCACCGTTCTTTCAAGAAATGGACAGGGGAATCTCCGGGCTCGTACCGCTAGTGTATGCGCTCTCGTAGGAAGTCGAGAATTTCATCCTTTGCAATGAGCTCGGACGCTTCCCCACACCGGCTTTTATACTCGATATTGCCATCCGCGAGTGCGCGATCGGCTATGACAATGCGATGCGGGATGCCGATGAGCTCCATATCGGCGAACTTGACTCCCGGCCGTTCGTTGCGATCATCCAGCAGCACTTCCACGCCGGCCGCCTGAAGTTGCTGGTAGAGGTCTTCGGCGCACCGCGCAACATCTTCTGACTTATGCATATTCAGTGGCACAATCGCCAACTGGAAAGGTGCCATGCTGTCAGGCCAGATGATGCCATTGTCGTCGTGGTTTTGCTCGATGGCGGATGCCACGATTCGGCTTACCCCAATGCCATAGCAGCCCATGGTTACCGTGACATTTTTACCGTTTTCGTTCAGCACCTGGGCATTCATGGCCTCGCTGTATTTGGTGCCTAGCTGGAATATATGGCCGACCTCGATGCCGCGCATGATCTCCAGGTGACCTTTCCCGTCGGGGCTCGGATCTCCGGCCACTACATTGCGCAGGTCTGCAATCGATCTAGAGGGGCAGTCCCGATCCCAGTTGACGCCTGTGAGATGAACGTCATCCGTGTTGGCGCCGCAGGTAAAGTTCGCCAGTTGCGCTGCGCTGCGATCGACAATGATCGGCAGTTCTAGCCCTGCAGGGCCTAGCGAGCCAAAGCCCGTTCCACATGTGGCGCGCACGTGTTCTTCGTTTGCCATGTGGAGTGGGACAGCGACGTCGGGAAGCCTTTCTGCCTTAATAATGTTCAGTTGGTGGTCTCCCCGAAGGACCAGGGCCACTAAGGAACCCTCCTCTTTACCGTCAACAATGAGTGTTTTAACACTAGCGGCAGGGTCAATCGACAGGAGTATCGACAGTGCCTCGATCGTCCTGACGCCGGGAGTAGACACTCTTTGCAGAGCAGCTGTCGGCTGCGGGCGCTCCACTGGGGAGGCAAGGGCTTCAGCCATTTCCACATTAGCGGCATAGTCACTAGTGTCGCTGAACGCGATGGCGTCCTCGCCAGAACTTGCCAGCACATGGAACTCGTGTGAAGTGCTGCCACCAATACTGCCACTATCGGCGATTACCGGACGAAATTTCAGTCCTAGTCGGGTGAAAATAGTAGTGTAAGCGTCAAACATGACCTGATAAGTCTGCTCCAGCGATGTTTGGTCAATATGGAACGAGTACGCATCCTTCATTAAAAACTCGCGGGAGCGCATGATACCGAAGCGGGGCCGAATCTCATCCCGAACCTTAGTCTGTATCTGATAAAGGTTAAGGGGCAGCTGTTTGTAGCTCTTGATTTCGTCACTTACCAGGCATGTAATGACTTCTTCATGGGTAGGGCCGAGGCAAAACTCGCGCTGATGGCGATCTCGGATGCGCAGGAGCTCCGGACCATATTTCTCCCAGCGCCCTGATTCCTGCCATAACTCGGCGGGCTGTAGCACCGGCATGCTCACTTCTTGTGCCCCAGCGGCATCCATTTCCTGACGAACGATGCACTCTACTTTGCGCAGAACGCGCAGACCTAGGGGTAGCCAGCTGTAGAGTCCCGCGGCTAATTTTCGAATCAGTCCAGCGCGAAGCATCAGCTGGTGGCTGATAACCTCCGCATCGGTAGGTGTTTCTTTTTGAGTTGCTATCAGGAATTGACTGGTGCGCATGAAAATATCCGGTGATTAGGGTTCTTGCAGAGCACCTAGTTTACGTCTGAATAAGATAAGCGTACAGCGTTGCATTCAGGGTGTTTGTTTTGGCATGGGTTGAGATATTTATCTTGAGTGCGAGTCCGCACTTTTATGATGCGTATTTGTTTCTTAAGGGCTTAAAGAGCTAAAAACATAGCTTATTTTGGCGCAATCGAAGAAAACACTTGTATTGCAGCGTTTCATGTTTTATATATTCGGTTGTGGCTTGTGACCGCGCTGTTTTCGTGAAACTAGGAAACGCATAGTCTGAGTTTTTTGGGAGAATTTCATTTCATCTTTTAGGGAAGGTAGAAAATAAAATGGCGACTAAAAAAGCAGTAAAAAAGGCTCCAAAAAAAGCAGCACCCGCAGTTAAAAAAGTGGGTCCGGCGATTCAAGCGAAAATGACCAAAAGTCAGATTGTTGCAAGCTTGGCTGAGAGCACCGGTTTGACTAAAAAGCAGGTCGGTTCGGTCATGGATGAGTATGACACTCTGATCCAGCGTAGTCTCAAGAAGCGCTCAGTGGGTGAGTTTACTGTGCCTGGCATGATGAAAATCACCACCGTGAGCAAACCCGCTAAAAAAGCACGCAAAGGCATCAATCCTTTCACCAAGGAAGAACAGATGTTTAAAGCCAAGCCCGCGAGCATTGGCGTAAAGGTTCGTCCGCTGAAAAAGATGAAGGAATTCGCCGGTTCCTAGGTAGATCTATAGCCAGCTTGCTGTGGCGAGCTGGCTAGTACGTCCTTTCTCATAGCACTTGCCCTGTGTTGGTCTCTTCTGACGCTCTATTTTGCCCACCCCTGCGCTTGGCCTGCCAGCTCGCATGGGTTAAAATGCCCGCCTCAAATTATTACGTCACTTCGCGATTTAACCATTGATGGGACCGCTCCATGCCGATTTATGAGTATCAGTGTCAGGCTTGTCAGAATCAAATAGAGGCTTTGCAGAAGATTAGCGACACGCCTTTGCTTGACTGCCCGCAGTGCGGTGAGGCGTCTTTGAAAAAGAAGGTATCTGCAGCTGCTTTTCGCCTCAAGGGCAGTGGTTGGTACGAAACTGACTTCAAGACAGGGAATAAGAAAAACCTGGTAGGTGGCGGTGACGGCGGTGACGGCGGTGGCGGGAGCGCCGGCAACGCTGGTGCCGGTGCCGGAGATAAGTCCGCCTCGTCCGACTCTGGCTCGACCAAATCCAGTGAGAGTAAATCGGGTGATAGTAAAAAGACAGCCTAATTCCTGGCCCATTGTGGGTCCGGCCAGCTAATCCATACGGAATCCAGATTATGCGCAGTCATTATTGTGGCGCTTTGAGCACAGATAATATTGATGAAACGGTTACTTTGTGCGGTTGGGTGGATCGGCGCCGGGATCATGGCGGTGTCATTTTTCTTGATTTGCGTGACCAGCGGGGCATTGTGCAGGTGGTATATGACCCCGACACGGATGAACATTTTCAGCGTGCCGACCGTGTTCGTAGCGAATATGTCCTCAAAGTGACTGGGCGGGTGCGGGCGCGTTCCGATGCCACCGTGAATTCGGCCATGTGCACAGGCGAGATAGAAGTGCTGGGCAAGGAACTGGAAATTCTTAATACCGCTGCGACGCCGCCCTTCCAATTAGATGAATACACAAATGTCGGTGAAGACGTGCGCCTGCAGTACCGGTATATGGACCTGCGCCGGCAGCAAATGCAGGACCGCCTGATTTTGCGCTCCAGAATCACTAGCGCAGTGCGAGGCTTCCTCGACGGCGAGGGGTTTCTGGATATTGAAACACCGATTCTCACGCGG
>CAWLBR010000193.1:0-4002 GCA_963855085.1 Gammaproteobacteria bacterium | reverse complement strand
GCGGATGATGGTCTCTACCGACGCACTGCCTGCGGTAGATCGCCGCATTGCGACAAACCCCAATATAGCCGGAACTTTTTCGCGGCTATTGGGACATTATGTGCGTGAACAACAGGTTATCAGTCTCCATGAAGCTCTGGCCAAGATGAGTCTTTATCAGGCCCAGTGGATGGAGCAGGCGGCACCGCTATTTAAGCGCAAAGGTCGAATTCAGCTTGGCGCTGATGCAGATATGGTTATCTTCGATGCCAACACCATTGCCGCCAATGCTGACTACGGAGATCCCTATCAGGCATCCACCGGTATTCACCATGTCCTGGTAGCGGGGCAACAGGTGGTGAAAGACAGCGTCCATCTCGAGCAGGTGTATGCGGGTAAAAAACTGCTTAATAATTAAAGAGCTTATAATTACGCGCTAATAATTACGAGCTTATAATTACGCGCTAATAATTACGAGCTTATAATTACGCGCTAATAATTACGAGCTTATAGTTACGAGCTTAACTACTAGATCCGATTATCAATGCGCGGCACAATGGAGCCGCGCAGAGATTTTTAATCACCTCAGTTCCCCAGTCATAACAATAATAAAAATAACGAGAATAATAATATGTCAGATCGAATTCCCAGAGACAGTGATAACGATTACAGCGAACATATGGCCAAAACCCGACGCGACTTTTTGTCGGACAAAACCTCCGCTAAATTAGACAATATAGGCCATTACTCGATTGATCCTGCCACCACCGCTGGTAATATCGAAAACTTTATTGGTGCCGCCCAGGTGCCGCTGGGTCTTATTGGCCCACTACTGGTCAACGGTGAACATGCTCAGGGTGAGTTCTATGTGCCCATGGCCACCAGTGAGGGCACTCTGATTGCCAGCTATAACCGTGGTGCACGACTGCTGCGGGAATCCGGCGGCGTTAAGGTCACAGTAGTGGACGACGCCATGCAGCGAGCGCCAGTGTTTGTTTTTAACGATGCCCGAGAAGCCCGTGAGTTTGGTACCTGGGTTGAACAAAATTTTGAACAGATTGCTGCTCAGGCCGAGACCACAACTTCGTCTGGTAAGTTGCGCAACATTGAACAGTACGCCGCTGCGCGTATGCGCTACCTGCGCTTCAACTTCACCACCGGCGATGCCGCGGGCCAAAATATGGTCGGCAAGGCAACCTTCATCGCCTGCGAATGGATCATGAAAACCTATCCTGGCATTCAGCGCTATATGCTTTCCGGCGCTATGGACACGGATAAAAAGCATTCTCAAATCAATACATTGCACAGTCGCGGCAAGCGGGTGGTCGCCGAAGTGGTGATTCCTAATGCCCTGCTAGAAAAGGTAATGGGAGTCTCGGCAGAGGTGCTATTTAAGGCCCGGCAGATCAGCCAGGTGGGCAGCTTTATGGCCGGTTCCTCCAGTACTGGCGCTCATGCCGCCAATGGCATAGCCGCTGTGTTTATTGCCACAGGCCAGGATGCCGCCAATGTTGCCGAGTCCTCTTCATCGATTATTTATGCCGACATCAATGATGCAGGTGACTACTATCTGTCGATTACCCTGCCGTCATTGATTGTCGCCACCTATGGTGGTGGAACCGGTTTGCCAACGCAGCAAGAATGTCTCAATATTCTCGACTGCAATGGCACTGGCAAAGTACACAAACTGGCTGAAATTATTGGTGCCACAGTACTTGCCGGGGAAGTGTCACTGATGAGTGCCGTGCTCGCTGGCGACTGGGTTACCAGTCACGATGCCCTGGGGCGCAATCGCTAATCTAGGCTGATCTATGCTGAGTTAAAAGGTTCAGCGACTAACAGTGCTTATTTGCTGGCCAAAAGGTGCACACTTTGGTCGGCAAATCCAGCACCGGCCTCGGCGTAAAAATTAAACACCTCATTGACGCCGGCGGCGAGCAACTTTTCTTTCTCATCCTCATAGCGAGCAATAGCCGCTGTTTTGCCTTTGAAACCGGCCAGCTGAATTTGATTCTGGGCTTCCTGAATATCGAGGAACTTGGGCATGGCAAACATGATTAATTGAATGCCATCAAAATTGATATCGGACCAAAAGTCCGGATCCTCAGCATCACCATAGATCACATTGCGCCCGGCTTCAGAGTGCGAAACAGCCCGGTTGCGATCCATATCTATGCCACATGCAGTCTTGGCCATCTCATTCTGCAGTATGTCGTAAGCCCCGGTGCCAACTCGGCCCATACCCACTACCAAAACTGCCACTTTCCCCGGTTGATCAAATTGATCCTCGGCCAAGCGTATGGGGTTCTCAAACTGTTTTAGCTCTGCCGTCCAGCGTCCATACAGACGATGAGATAGAGTATTCGCCACACTTGAAAATACAAAGGAGAGGGCCACGCTGAGGGCCATAATCACCAGCCACTCTTTGCTCAATAGTCCTTGAGTGACACTGATGGAACAGACAATCAAGCCAAACTCACTGTAGTTGGCGAGACTCAGGGAGGTTAAAAAGGAGGTCCGCGCTCGCAGCTTTAAACGGGTCAGCCAGAGAAAGAACAAGCCAGCCTTAATCGGCAGTGCAATCGCCATGATCATGGCAACCCCCAACATATCCATGGTTGGCAGCGCTGTAAAACCGATGGACAGAAAAAAGCCGATAAGAAATAGATCTTTAAAACTCAGCAGAGACTTGGACAGTTCTGCGGCTTTTGGATGGCTGCTGACTAATACAGCGACCACCAGAGCGCCAAGGTGGCCTTTCAAACCGACCAACTCGAAAAGTTCAGCACCACTAAAGGCCAGGAATATACCGGCCAGGGGCAACAACTCACCGTGACCACAGCGCTCCATCAAATAATTCAATGCCGGGCGTAGCAGCGGTAACAGCAGTAGTCCCAGTGCCCACCAGGAAGGGGACATATCTGAAGCCAGGGTGACAAATACCACTGCGGCTATATCCTGAATAACTAAAATACCAATCGCCACCTGACCATGGCGAGAGCGCATCTCACCATTCTCTTCCAGCACTTTTACAGCAATAACAGTGCTGCTAAAACTCACTGCAAATCCGATCAGTGCAGCGCCAGATAGATCCAGGCCAGCAAAATGGCTATAGCCAACAGCACCGAGCAGAGCACAGTTAACCATGGTGAGCAGCACAATCACGCTCATATGGCCGGCTGCACCGGCCCAAATTTCGATTTTAAACAAACTGCTAATGTTGAGTTTTAAGCCAATCGTGAACAGCAGCAGGATAACGCCGAGATCCCCGATAGTTTGCAGTGAGGCATCTGGCTGAACACCCAGAGCATGTAACCCGAAACCTGCAGCTAGATATCCGACTAGGGGAGGGAGATTGATATGCTTAACCAGAAAACCGCAGACGAATGCGATAAAGATCCAAAGATAGTCCATAAATTAATCATTGTATTGGTTAGTTATTGTTAAATGTCTGACTCTGCTATTAACAGTATTAGAGAGTTTTCGGAGACCCGCAGCGCTATTATTTAAATTTTTCAGGCCTCAAAACAAAGACCCCATGGCTGTGCATCACCATAGCAAAATTAGGGTAGTACTTTTTTTCTAGTAGCTCGGCAATGGTCTCCGACATTGACTCACTGCAGATCACTTCAATGCGAATATTACTGTCCGCGTCCCAGCCTGCATTGCGCGAGCCACTCTCACCTTTGCCTCGGGCATCGGTAATGGTGTAACCCTGCACACCCAGTCCTTCCAGTTCTCGCGATAGTTGGCTCTCCAGTGACGACTCAGTCACTATGGTGACCAGTATGCTGTTATTTTTTTGTGGCTGACTGTTTTGGGTTGTCATCACTAAGCTCCAAAAATGGCATGTGCTCTAACTGCCAGTTCATAATAGACGGGAATACCGATCAACACATTAAAAGGAAATGTGATGCCCAGTGAGGCTGTAAGAGAGAGTGTTGGATTGGCCTCTGGAACCGATATACGCATCGCCGCAGGCACAGCTATATAGGAAGCACTGGCGGCTAATATGGCCAACAT
>CAWLBR010000192.1:0-4069 GCA_963855085.1 Gammaproteobacteria bacterium | reverse complement strand
TATATTACTCCGGGAAAACTCGAAACAAACGTCAAGAGCTTGATACAAAAGGTCGGGTTACTTCAATGGATACGTAAGGATTTTCTTATTATTAATTATTCAAAGTTGGTTAACATAAGGCAAAAAAAACCTCAGTGCAAATGGAAAAACCCTTTGCACTGAGGTTATTGACTCAAGCACAACTTATATCTGCTTCGCCTGCTCTTCTGCTTTCAGCTCTTTACGCAATACTTTACCTACATTACTTTTCGGTAAATCATCGCGAAATTCGACAAATTTAGGCACCTTATAACCGGCCATATTGGCTTTACAAAATTCAACAACCTGCTCAGCGGTTAAGCTGGCACTGTTGGCCACCACAAACATCTTCACCACTTCACCCGCCTTGCGATCGGCGAGACCAATGGCAGCACATTCGCTGACATCAGGGTGCAGAGTCAATGCCTGTTCCAATTCATTGGGATAGACATTGAAACCAGAGACAATAATCATATCTTTCAAACGGTCGACAATTTTGATGTAACCCTGTTCGTCTACAGTCACTATATCGCCGGTATGCAACCAGCCATCGACAATCACTTCAGCGGTCTGGGCCTCGCGCTGCCAGTAGCCTTTCATCACTTGAGCGCCGCGTACACAGAGCTCGCCAACACCGCCCACCTGCTGTTCAATGCGGTTTTCATCCACCACTTTGATCTCGGTGCCAGGAAGCGGAATACCCGCCGTACCAATCTTTTCAAAGCCCGAGGGGTTCATGGAAATCACCGGCGACGACTCGGTCATGCCGTAACCTTCACTGACCACGCAGCCTGTGGCCTCGTGCCACTCGTGAGCCACAGCATCCATTAAGGCCATGCCGCCAGAAAGAGTGATTTGTAACTTGGAGAAATCGAGCTTTTGAAATTTACTGTCTTGCAGCAGCGCCACAAACAGAGAATTTAAGCCGCAGAAGATTTCAAACTTCAGGGACTTGATGGCGCCGACAAACATCGGAATATTGCGTGGATCAGGAATAAGTACGCTGTGTCCACGAGTGGCCGGCATCAGGCCCATGTTTAGCATCCAGGCGTAGATATGATAGAGCGGCAGCGGTGATACCGTGGTGAAATATTTCACCGAGCGACCACCGGAACTGACCATCGCCAGGGTTTGCGCCACGTTACTCATCAGTGAGCCCTGAGTCAGCATCACACCTTTGGAGACACCGGTGGTACCACCGGTGTACTGCAGTACACAAATATCCTCGTATGCAGGCGTATGAGAGGGGTAAGTACTCTGCCCTGCGAGCATATCTGTAAAGCTAACAATGCCCTCAGCGGGCAATCTAGGGCGCTTACCGAGCAGCTGAGTCACTGCTGCAAGCACAGTTTTCTTTGGCTGTGGCAGCAGATCAATAGCTCGAGTAACCACAACATGCTCTATACCGGTCTCAGGCAAGGCAGCCTGCAATGTGTCATAGAACTGATCCAGCACTACCACCGCTTTGGCACCTGAGTCATTAAACTGATGTACCAGTTCACGATGGGTATACATAGGATTGGTATTAACGATCACCAATCCCAGCTTCCAAGCTGCCACCACCACTATCGGATATTGCAGTAGATTGGGCAGCTGTATGGCCAATCGGTCGCCGGCGACAAGCTTTAACTGGGTATGAAAATAACCGGCAATACGCTCGGCTAATTGATCAATTTCGGCGTAGGAAAGTGTCTGCCCCAGACAGGTAAAAGCTGGACGCTCGCCGGAATCAGCAACCGCCTGCTGCCACAGGGCCAATAGAGAATCCGCTGGCAGACTCGGTTGTTGGCTGGCCAATCCGATAGCCAGTTGCGCTTCGACCGCGGCTTCTTGAACATTCATACCCATACCCATACCCATACCCATCAACTGTTTTTTTATAATTTATAGTGGCGACAAAACCGCGACCCAAGGACCTATTTCGACAGCAATTTCATGCCTTTTTCGAGACCGCCAAGGGTCAGTGGAAACATCTTACCCTCAACTAATTCGCGCAACATTAAAATAGACGGGGTGTAATCCCAGTACTGTTCCTGAACTGGATTCAACCAGACCAATTTATCAAAGGTCTTGGCCATACGATCCATCCACACATTGCCGGGCTCGGCATTATGGTATTCAACACTGCCACCTGGACTGTTAATTTCATAGGGTGCCATGGAGGCATCACCGACAAAAATCACCTTGTAATCCGAGGAGTATTTATTCAGCACATCCTGAGTCGACATCTGTTCTTCGCGACGACGGTGATTGTCTTTCCATACATAGTCATAGAGGCAGTTGTGGAAATAGAAATATTCCAAATGCTTGAATTCTGTTTTTGCCGCGGAAAACAGCTCTTCACAGAGGCGCACATAAGGATCCATGGATCCGCCAATATCAAAGAAGATCAGTACCTTCACCGCATTGCGACGCTCGGCAACCATCTTAATATCCAACATGCCAGCATTGCGCGCAGTACTGCGAATGGTATCGTCGAGATCTAACAGATCCTCGGACCCCTCACGGGCAAACTTGCGCAAACGCCGCAGTGCGACCTTAATATTGCGCGTGCCAATCTGCACCGAGTCGTCGAGATCTTTAAACTGACGATCTTCCCAAACCTTCACCGCGCTGCCCTGCCCGCCTTCACCGCCGACACGAATGCCCTCGGGATTAAAGCCGCCATTGCCAAAGGGTGATGTGCCACCAGTGCCAATCCACTTATTGCCGCCCTCGTGACGTTCTTTCTGCTCTTCGAGGCGCTTTTTAAATTCTTCAATAAGCTTCTCTAGGCCACCGAGACTTTCAATTTTGGCTTTTTCTTCTTCGCTAAGATTTTTTTCAAACTCTTTGCGCAGCCAGTCCTCGGGAATCAGTGCTTCAATAATATCGTCGAGGTTTTCAAGATTTTTAAAGTAGGCACCAAAGGCCCGATCAAAGCGGTCGTAGTATTTCTCATCTTTGACCATGCAGGTGCGCGACAGCAGATAAAAGTCATCTATAGAGGCAAAGGCCAGATTCTTCTCCAGAGCCGCCAGCAAATCTAGCAGCTCTATAATCGAAACCGGCACATTGGCTTTTTTCAATGTGAAAAAAAAGTTAATCAACATAAGCGATAAACCTTATCGGGCTTCTCGCCGAGTCATAAATGCCAAACGCTCAAGCAGGTGAACGTCCTGCTCATTTTTCAACAGCGCGCCGTAAAGCGGTGGAATCGCTTTAGTGGGATCGCGGTTGGTCAGAATGTCTTCGGGAATATCATCAGACATCACCAGCTTCAGCCAATCCACCAATTCCGAGGTAGAGGGTTTCTTCTTCAGGCCAGGAATCTTGCGCACATCAAAGAAGATGTCCAGAGCCTCGTCTACCAGTGTTTTTTTGATCACTGGGAAGTGAACATCGACAATGCGCTTCATGGTGGTGCGATCCGGGAAGCTAATAAAGTGGAAAAAACAGCGACGCAAAAAAGCATCCGGCAGTTCTTTCTCATTGTTACTGGTAATGATTACGATAGGACGCTGAATCGCTTTAACGGTTTCACCCGTCTCGTAGACATGGAATTCCATGCGATCTAATTCCAGCAGCAGATCGTTAGGGAATTCGATATCCGCCTTATCGATCTCATCGATCAGCAGCACAACCTGCTCATCAGCAGTAAACGCCTGCCACAGCTTGCCTTTGTCTATGTAGTTGCTGATATCGTTAACTTTGTCGCTACCCAACTGGGAGTCACGCAGGCGCGACACCGCGTCATATTCGTAGAGACCCTGCTGAGCTTTGGTAGTGGACTTGATATGCCAGGATATAAGACGCTTGCCCAGTGATTTGGCCACTTCTTCTGCAAGCAGTGTTTTGCCGGTTCCGGGCTCGCCCTTAATCAATAATGGACGCTGCAATGTCACGGCGGCGTTCACGGCCATCTGTAGCTCTTCGGTGGCTACATAGTTGTCTGTACCTTCAAATTTCATAGAGTCTAAATCCACATTTTGAGTGATAAATAAGTTAGCCTCGCATCATAAGCTAAGAGCCTATATAAAAAAATGTACGAGCTAATGAATCCAAATAGTCA
>CAWLBR010000191.1:0-4076 GCA_963855085.1 Gammaproteobacteria bacterium | reverse complement strand
CGAAAGCCCTAAATATCTCTCTGGTGCAGCTGCAAAGCCGCCTAAAGCGTTACCGCAACAAATCCTTTATGTATCTTAAAAGACAGTTGCCCAGTGTTGAAGCGGATCGCATTCTCGATTTGCAGATCCCAGGGGTATTTGGCCGTCAGGAGTACAAGCGTTTTTACCCCGCCGGTGAAGTTACCGCCCAGCTGGTCGGTTTTACCGATATCAACGATGCGGGCCAAGAGGGCATGGAGCTGGCCTACAACGCAATTTTGGCTGGTGAGCCCGGCGCCAAAAAAGTGGTTAAAGATCTTGCCGGTCGAGTGATTAAAGATATCTCTCTGGTTAAGCCAGCCAATCACGGTAGCACTCTGCGCCTGAGTATTGATCTGCGTGTGCAGTACGCTGCCTACCGTGCTTTAAAAGCCTCAGTGCAAAAGCATCAGGCCAAGTCCGGTTCGGTGATTGTCCTCGACGTCCACACTGGCGAAGTTCTGGCGATGGTCAATCAGCCTTCGTTTAATCCTAATGACCGCTCTAATCTCAGTCCTGATTCGATTCGTAATCGTTCTGTTACCGACATGATGGAGCCGGGTTCAACGGTTAAGCCCTTTACTATTTTAGCGGCCCTCGAGAGCGGTAAATTTAAGCCTGAGACAGTGATCAATACCAGTCCTGGCTATCTGAAAGTCGCGTACAAAACCTTTGTTGATACTCGGGATTACGGCTCTCTCAATCTCACTGGCATTCTCAAAAAGTCGAGCCAAGTGGGCACTACCAAACTGGCCTTAGCACTCAACCCAGACACGACCCGCGAGTTGTTTGAGCGTGTTGGTTTCGGTGAGGGCATTGGCAGTGGCTTTCCTGGTGAAACCGCCGGTAATTTACCTGGCTACCGCAAATGGGATCCTGTCACTCAAGCGACCTTTGCCTTTGGTTATGGTTTGAGTGTTTCTTCATTACAGTTGGCTAGAGCTTATTCGATTCTCGCTAATAATGGCCTGCGCCATGAAATTACTATGCTTGCCACTGACAGCGCACCCGAGAATGTTCGGGTAATGGATGCGCAGTTGACAGCAACTGTTCGCTCTATGCTCAAGACCGCTGCAAGTGATCAGGGCACTGGCAAGCGTGCGATGATCGATGGTTATTCAGTGGGTGGCAAGACAGGTACTTTACACAAGGTCAAAGCCGGTGGCGGCTATGATCAGCATCGCTATATGTCCGCTTTCGCTGGACTAGCGCCAGTTGATGATCCGCGTTTGGTGACCATTGTGGTTATTGATGAGCCCCGTGATGGCGATTATTTTGGCGGCCTGGTCGCTGCACCCGTATTTTCTGAAGTCACAGGCAGTGCCTTGCGTCTGCTACAAGTGACGCCAGATGCTATGAGTGCCGAGCGCAACATTGTCAGTCTGCCGACCACCTTGGCGAAGCGGGGAGGACTGTGATGGCTTTATCTAATGCCCCGATGACAACTTTGTCAGGACTGCTCGCTGAGTTTATCGATGTCAGCAGCTGCCCGGCGACGCCAATTACTGGCCTTAGTTTAGACAGTCGTGAAGCCAGGCCAGGTGATTTATTTATTGCCTTAAAAGGTACTCAGACCGACGGCGCTGAATATATCACTCAGGCTCTAGAGCAGGGTGCTGTGGCTGTATTAATCGAAGCCGGCGAAGAGACTGTTGATCATGGGCAGCTGCCAGTGCCGGTCATTGCAGTGCCTAAGTTAATTGAATTTGTCTCGGATATAGCCGGCGCATTCTACGCACACCCATCTCGTCAGATGGCGGTTACAGCCATCACTGGCACCAATGGCAAAACTACCTGCGCCCAGTTGCTGGCCAATCTCTTTGAGTTGCTTGGAGAGCCTGCGGGCTCTGTTGGAACTGTGGGTTACGGGACTTCTAATTACGTGACAGGTGCTAAAGAAGAGTTTGCTAATCAAGTTGCCGAATTACAGCCTGGTACCGAGGTCGCCGCCAGTGATATTTTAACCACGCCAGATGCAGTCACTATGCAGCGCATTCTTGCCGAATTGCGCGATGCCGGCTCTCGCCGCGTGGCGATTGAAGCCTCTTCTCACGGTCTGGTGCAGCGACGCATTGCGGGGCTGCAGATTGATACTGCGATCTTTACCAATCTTTCCCGAGACCATCTCGACTACCACGGTGACCTCAATAGCTATGCCGCGGCCAAATCCCGACTGTTTGCCATGTCAGGACTCAAGCATGCGGTAATCAATCTGGATGACAACATAGGTCGTCTGATTCTGGCCAATCTGGATCCGGCAGTGGATGGCATCACCTACAGTTTTGAAAACCACACTGCGGATATTCACTGTGATCGCATCGAACTCGGTGCCTCGGCGATTACTGCTGAGCTTGTAACCCCTTGGGGTCGAGGGCGACTGACCTCGCCGCTGCTGGGTAAGTTTAATCTCGCCAACCTGCTCGCCGTGATCGGTGCAGCAGGTATGCAGGGCTTTAAGTTAGATGACATTCTTCGTGCGGCCGCCAAACTAAAAGCCGTACCGGGACGCATGGAGGTTGTTGATCCCAACGCTCGCCCATTAGTAGTAGTGGATTACGCTCACACGCCCGATGCCTTAGATAAAGCCTTGCGCGCTCTGCGTCTGCAGTGCAGCGGCAAGCTCTGGGTAGTATTTGGCTGCGGTGGTGATCGTGACAAGGGCAAGCGCGCTGAAATGGGTCGCGTTGCCGACCAACTCGCCGATCGTGTTGTAGTCACCAGCGACAACCCGCGCAGCGAGTCACCCGAACAAATTATTCAACAGGTTCTTCTGGGCGTCACCCGCAAAGTACTTGCGGTAACGGATCGCAGGGACGCAATCCGTGCTGCAATTAATGCAGCTGCAGTCGACGATATTGTTTTAATCGCCGGCAAGGGCCACGAGGCCTACCAGATAGTCGCTGCCACAAGATTACCTTTTAGTGATCTGGCAGAGGCACGTTTAGCACTTCGTCAGAAGCAGGGGAGTGAGGATAAATGATTAACTCACTGCGCCTCACTGATGCCGCCATCCGCTTTGGCGGAACTCTACTCAACCCAGACTGTGAATTTGATGGCGTCTCTATCGACAGTCGCAATATTGCTGAGGGCGACCTATTTGTCGCACTGATTGGCGAGAGACTCGATGGCCATGAATTTCTCGCCGATGTTACAGACCGTGCCAGTGGCCTAGTGGTCTCCAGTGCGGATACAGATCTGCCCTTACCCCAGTGGGTCGTTGAAGACACCACAGTGGCTCTCGGCCAGCTAGCGCAGCTGCAGCGGGAAGCCTTTAGCGGCACTGTTATTGCCGTCACCGGCAGTACTGGCAAGACATCAGTCAAAGACTTAATCAGTTCGATTCTGAGAGGCCTGGGGACTGTCCACGCCACCAAGGGCAACTTTAATAATCATATTGGCGTGCCGTTGACATTGCTCGATATGCAGCAGGACTGCGATTTCGCCGTTATTGAAATGGGCGCCAGCGCTGGCAGCGAGATCAGCTATCTGTGCTCCATCGCCAAGCCGCAGATTAGCCTGGTCAACAATGTGCAGAGCGCTCATCTCGAGGGCTTTGGTAGCGTTGCAGGTATTGCCGCCGCCAAAGGCGAGATCTACAGCGGCCTAGATGCTGCTGGCACCGCCATTTTAAATCTCGACCAAAGTTGGGACGCAGAGTGGATGGAGCTGATTGGCGAGCGCGAATGCATTACTTTTTCTGTGGACGACGATTGTGCTGATGTAAGTGCCAGTGATATTGAGCTGCTGGAGAGCGGCTGTTGCCGTTTTACCCTGCATATGTTCACCGAAACATCTCTAGAGAGTCAGGTCGTTAACTTGGCTATTCCCGGCCGTCACTCGGTGAGCAATGCTCTGGCAGCTGCCGCCTGTGCAGGGGCTGCCGGAGCCAGTATTGAGCAAATTGTTAGCGGCTTAGAGGCCACTCAATCTCCAGCCCGTCGCCTGCAGGTCAAAGCATTACCTCAGGGTGGCCAAATTATAGATGACAGCTATAACGCCAGCCCGGAATCGGTCTGTGCGGCCATTGATGTATTGGCCAGCCGTCCGGGACATCGAGT
>CAWLBR010000190.1:0-4111 GCA_963855085.1 Gammaproteobacteria bacterium | reverse complement strand
CAGGGCACGGGTCTGATCCTCGGCGCAAACCTCAGTGAAAATAACTTTCTCGGTACCGGTAAGCAGGTGGGTATAGGTTTAAACCGCAGTACCTATCAAACCTCGATTAACTTCAGTTATACCGAGCCTTACTTTACGGTTGACGGTGTCAGTGCTGGCTATAGCCTATTTGCTCGGGAAACCGACTACGACGAGATCAACGTCGCCAGTTTCTCTACTAATACCTTCGGGGCAGCGGTCAATTGGAGCTATCCTGTCAGCGAAGTGCAGCGCATAGGCTTTGGCTTAGGTTATGAAAACCTCGATCTGCAAACCGGTATTTTTGCGTCAAAAGAAATTGCTGATTTTGTTCGCGACAATGGTTCAGAATTCGACATTATCAACGCCAATATCAACTGGGTTGAGTCGACACTCAACCGCGGTATGTTTGCCACTAGAGGCTCCCAGCAGCGCTTTGGATTCGATATAGCACTGCCTGGATCAGGTCTTGAATACTACAAAATGACTTATTCAGCTCAGCATCTTCGTGGTCTGTATCGCGGTTTAAGTCTTAAGCTGAGAGCTGATTTAGGTTATGGTGAGTCCTATGGTGGCACCACCCAGATGCCGTTCTTTAAGAACTTCTATGGCGGCGGTTTTGGTTCTGTTCGAGGCTTTGAACGCAATACTCTAGGCCCCCAGGATACTCCCTGTAACCTAAATACAGATAATCCTTGTACCACGGGCTTTGTCGACGACCCAGATCCAATCGGTGGTAATGTTCAGGTTGAATTCGGTGCGGAAATTATTTTCCCGCTGCCGTTCCTCAAGGATCAGCGCTCTGTGCAATCCACATTATTTTTCGATGCGGGTAATATCTTCAACACCAAATGTGGCGAGTTGCAGACCAACTGCTTTAAGCCAGATGTTGGAGAGCTACGGTACTCTGTGGGTATAGGAGCAACCTGGTTAAGTGGTTTTGGTCCGATCACCTTTAGTCTGGCTAAGCCGTTAAATTCAAATGACCTCGATGAGACTGAAGTGTTTCAGTTTTCATTGGGTAACCAATTTTAATAATAGTAGGGAGAGGCGTTTTGTATAATTTGAAAGCAGTAGTATTGGCATTAGTAGTAGGTTTTTCGGGTACAGTTTCTATGGCAGCGGTTGCTGCAGATAAGATTGCTGTTGTCGATATTGCACGGGCTATATTTAGCTCAAATACGGCTCAAGCGCGTCTTAAGGAAGCTGAGACCGGTGCTGATTTTGTCGCCCTCAGAGCAAAGTATGAGAGCTCAACTGCTGATCTTCAGGCACTGGCTAAAGAAGCTGAAAGTAAGCGCATGACCTGGTCTCAGGAACAGGCTCTGGGACACCAAAAGAAAATGGAATATGCCAAAGCTGACGCTGAATTAGCGGGTCGCAAGATCCAGTCTGAACAGCAGCAATTGCAGCAGCAGATCATGCAGGAAATTGGCCCTTTGGCTCAGCAAGCCCTGCAGGAAGTTGTTCAAGAAGAGGGTGTCACAATACTGCTTAAAATTGATTCAGTACTCTTGGCTGGCCCTGAAAGCAACTTGACCGCTAAGGTTGCTGATCGTCTGAACAAAAAGTCGCAATAATTATTAATGACTGTAGATTATTCGCTAGCTGATATTGCCGCGTTTCTCGGAGCCGAGTTACGCGGTGATGGCGATCTGCGGATTACTGGTTTGAGCACATTGAAAAATGCGGGACCAGGCCAGCTGGCATTTCTCGCCAATGAGAAATACCACAGTCAGCTTGGCTGCAGCAATGCCGCCGCAGTTATTGTGGCTGCCAAGCATCTTGCTATTGAACCGAGCCCTGAGGCTGCGCATTTTAATGGCACAGTTCTTATTGTCGACAACCCCTATCTGGGTTACGCGCGGATTTCTCAATGGTTTGATCCTGCCCCACAGGCTGTCCCCGGTGTTCATCCCTCCGCTGTCATTGCTGATTCGGCGATGGTTGCTGATGACGCGATGGTTGCCGCCAATGTAGTGATTGAAGCTGATGTGGTTATTGGTGCAGGTTGCTATTTGGGTGCAGGCACTTATATCGGTGCCCGTTCACAGCTTGGTGACAACACTCGTATCTCGGCCAATGTCTCGATTTATCACGATGTTGTTATCGGTCGCAATGCCGTGGTTCACAGTGGCACAGTGATCGGTGCAGATGGCTTTGGTTTTGCCCCAGATGGGGCAGGGCAGTGGCAGAAGATTTATCAGATTGGCGGTGTTGTGATTGGTGACAATGTCGAAATTGGCGCCGGTTCAACGATTGATCGTGGTGCGCTGGACGATACACGTGTCGGCAATGGTGTGATTATCGATAACCAGGTGCTAATTGCTCACAATGTGGTGATTGGTGAGAATACAGCCATTGCTGGTCAGTCGGCGATTGCCGGCAGTGCAAGCCTAGGTGAAAATTGCACGCTGGCGGGCGGCGCCGGTATCGTTGGTCACATAGATATCTGTGATAACGTAACCATACTTGCGCGCGGGTTGGCGTCTAAGTCGATCACTGAACCTGGGGTCTACGGGTCAGGTATGCCATTGATGAAGGCGCGAGACTGGCGCAAAAATGCAGTGCGTATGACTCAGGTTGATTCCATGGCGCGCCGAATAAAAGACTTAGAGCGCGACAAATAATATTACCAACGCTCGCTATTTAGGCGCGTTTTAAGTGCCACATATAGCAGGACCTAATAAAATTTTATGGATGGAATAATGGCTGAAGGCACACCTACTACTCCCGCTGTTGTTGGCGGCGCGTTGAATATCACCGAGATTATGAGTATCTTGCCCCATCGCTACCCCTTGCTTTTGGTTGATAGGGTGCTTGAGTTGGTCGAAGGTGAGCGTATTCTGGCCTACAAAAATATCACTAGCAATGAAGATGTCTTTAATGGCCATTTCCCTGGTGCGCCGATTTTCCCTGGGGTTATGATTGTTGAGGCCTTAGCTCAGGCTTCTGGAATTTTGGGTTTTAGAACAACCAATACTACAGCCGATGACGGTAAACTCTATTTGTTTGCAGGTGTCGATAAAGCGCGCTTTAAAAGGCCTGTCACACCGGGAGATCAGCTAATGTTGGAGTCGCGAGTGGTTGCTGTAAAGCGCAATATCTGGCGCTTCCAAACCCGTGCCACAGTCAATGATAAGCTTGTTTGCGAAGCCACCTTACTCTGTGCCTATCAGGATCGAGATAAAGTTAAGTGATTCATCCCAGCGCCGTTATAGATCCCTCTGCCAAAATAGCCGACAAGGTTACTATAGGCCCGTGGACGATGATCGGCGCTGACGTTGAGATTGGTGAGGGCTGCGATATCAGTTCTCATGTGGTGATCAAAGGGCCGACTAAAATCGGCGCCGGCAATAGGATTTATCAGTTTTCCACTATTGGTGACGATACTCCTGACGTTAAATACAAAGGCGAGCCCACTAGGTTAATTATTGGCGATAATAATGTGATTCGCGAAGGTGTCACCATTCACCGGGGCACAGTCCAGGACAATAGCGAGACCATTATTGGCAACAATAACTTGCTTATGGCTTACGCTCATGTGGGTCATGACTGCGTGATTGGCGATAACGTTATTATGGTCAACAATGCCAGTGTCTCTGGTCATGTCTATGTGGGTGATTGGGCGATTCTCAGCGGTTATGCGCTGGTGCATCAGTACGTTCATATAGGACCCCATTGCTTTATTGGCCCTGCGGCTTTTGTCTACCATGATGTGCCAGCTTTTATTACCGCCTTTGGCAGCCCCGCAGAACCCCGGACGATCAATCGTGAAGGCTTAAAACGCCGTGGCTACAGCACTGAGCAAATCGCTCTGGCTAATCAGGCTTACAAGTTGCTATACCGTCGTGGTCTTAAGCTCAACGAAGCCATTGAGGCGATTGCCAAGCTAGGTGACGACCCCGCCATAGTGCAGTTTTTAGATTCCATTGATAAATCTACTCGCGGTATTATTCGCTAAGCCATGACTGGCCTATTTGACAAACTAAGCTCTCCTATGAATTCACCCACCTTTGCCATAGTCGCTGGAGAATCCTCCGGCGATACTCTGGGTGCGGATTTAATTCGCGCGCTCAAACGCCTTTTTCCG
>CAWLBR010000189.1:0-4213 GCA_963855085.1 Gammaproteobacteria bacterium | reverse complement strand
TTTTTAGTACCTGATCAATTTCTGCCTCATGAACCACACGCTTTGAATTGGTTGAGTATTTTTCGTCAGTGCCCATTTCCCCATGACCCACTGCGACCATTAAACGGGCATAGATTGAATCACCGTTGCCGCCGATAACGACAAATTTTTCATCGGCACATTTATAGGTGTTGGTGGGCACTATCCCGGTCACCGTGGTACCTGATGGCTCGCGAACAACACCGGCGCCGTCATATTCAGGAACCACTGCTTCGAGCAAATTAAACATGGATTCATAGAGGGCTACGTCCACTACCTGACCGCCATCGCCGCGATCTCGGGAGCGCAGGGCCATCAAAATACCCAGTACCGCATGCAGCCCAGAGATAGTATCCCCGAGGCTTAGATTGGGTCGCACCGGGGCTTCGCCGGGATAGCCATTCACATAGCGGAAACCACTTATCGCTTCGCAGGCCGAGGCAAATCCAGGTTTCACTGAATAGGGCCCAGTTTGACCATAGCCAGAAATACGCGCGTAAATCAGATCAGGGTTATCGGCACGCATGGACTCGGGATCTAGCCCCCAGCCTTCGAGCACACCGGGACGAAAGTTTTCCACCACTATGTCGGCTGTTTTTAATAGCTGCTTAACCAAATCGCGACCTTCGGGAGTCTTTAGATCCAGGGAAATACATTTCTTGTTGCGCGCCAGGCTGCGCCACCAGAGTGAAGTACCGTCTTTAACTTCGCGCCAATTGCGGATCGGATCGCCGCCTGGAGGCTCGATTTTTATCACCTCGGCACCAAAATAACCCAGCATACAACCGGCAAATGGTCCGGCCAGCAGCTGGCCCAACTCGATAACTCTCAATCCCTCTAGTGCTTTACTCATTTTTAGCCTTTTTAATCATTCTATACTTAAATAAAGAAACTCTACTCATGCCATGAAATTTTCTGCACCAGTGTATAGACTGTCATTAGACGCAGAAGCATAACAGAACAATAATCGCGTCAATAACAGCGTAACTCATAGTGGATATCACTGGCAGATGGTTTGTGATTTATGGCTTTTAGAAGCAACCAAACCCAGGTCATTTACAGACGCTGATAAAAGGTATGGAACCGGCGGCAATATGTCGACTCTAAACTGCTATGTCAACGGGGGGAGCCCGATATGAAAGACAACGCCAAAGCAACCGCAATCCGCCAACTGAGTTTGGCCGCAATGGTGTTTATCGCTTCGACATTTTCTGGCCTTGCCAGTGCTCAATCCGACACTCCCACCTTTAAAGAGAGCGATCCGGTCAGCGACTATCTAGATGCCATAGACATTGCCGAAGCGGAGCTCAGCGCCTACTCATTAGAGCTCTCCGATCTCTACTTAGGCTTGGGTAAATCACACCTATCAAATCGAGAATATGACCGCGCCCGCCAGGCATTCCAGCGCGGCATGCAAATTGAGCGGGTCAATTTCGGCCTCAACAGTCTCACTCAAACCCCCTATTTGATGTCGATTGCAGAGGCCGAAAGCTTTCTCGGCAATTGGGATGAATCGCAAAAAGCCCTGGAAAATCTCTATCTGATCAGTACTGAGGCCTACGGTACCCAAGACCCACGCATGCTGCCGGTGCTCGATGGACTGCTCGACTGGTACCTGAGCACCTATAGCGACCGCTCCACCAGTGGCGGCTACCAAAACCTGGTTATCTCTGAGAAGCTCGGCACGCGTATGCAGAGTATTCTCAACCAAACTGGCGACCTCAGCGATCCTGCGGCCCCGCAGATGTATCGCAAGCTCAGTCATCTGCACTACTTTATTGCCAACCATATTAAAAAGCATGGTGAGCCCTCCGAGACCGGATTTACCTTTAATGCATCGTCCACTGCCAGCAGCGCCAACAGCACCTCACATATGCACTATCGCCGGGGCAAACTGGCCCTGCAAAAAGTGGTCGAAGCCCTAGAGCTGCAAGAGGGAACCTCAGCTCGGGACCAGGCTAGTGCCATCGCAGAACTAGGGGACTGGTATCTGGTGTTTGGTCAGCGCGCATCGGCAAACCAAACCTACAAGCTGGCCTATGATTTCCTCGGTGCCAGCGAGCAACCAGAGCAGCTGCAAGAAGCATTGTTTGGTGAAGCAAAATTGATTAAATTTACCGATCTCAGCAGCATAGCTACACTCTCTGAAAAAGCCGCTAGCGGAGGAAAAGCCGTTGGCGATGAAGCAAGTAATAAGGCAAGTACCGAGGCAAGTAATAAAGAGCCACTTGAAAACGGACCGATGGAAATCTCCATGGCTATTACTAGCAATGGTATGCCTAGGGATATAGAGATTATTAATCCACCGGAAGATCTCGACAAAAAATCCCGCCGCACTATCTTTAAAGATATCCGCGCACAGCGTTACAGGCCCAAACTATTTGAGGGAGCGCCGATTACCACTGCGATCCAATTCCCCTATGGGATTAAACCAACCGCTGAGACAAGAGACTAACAATGGGTAAAGCCTTCACTAAAAATTCTTGCTGGGGTTCAGCGCTAAAAGCGCCGAGGCTGCCTCTTAAGTCGAGTCTCAAGTCGCGTCTTAAATCCTCTCTGAACTTGCCCCTCAATTTACCCTTCAGTTTAATAGCGACTGCTGTTTTAACTCTAGCCCTGAGTAGCTGTCAGATGCCATCACCCACCAGTTCCGGGTCACCAATGCCCTCGTCTTCTGGAGGTGGGTCATCTGGTCCACCGCCAAGCTCTCCCAGTCCCGGCGGCGGCATGCCCTCCCCCGGTGGCAGTCCCTCACCCTCTGGTGGGCCACCTTCTGGCGCTGATGGCTCTTCTGGCGCTGATGGCTCTTCTAGCGCTGACGGCTCTTCTGGTGCTGATGGCTCTTCTAGCGCTGACGGCTCTTCGGATGCTGGCGGCGGAGAAAGCACCGAGAGCCTAGACGAAGCCTTAGATGCTTCACTAGAAGAGTTTGACGATACGGTTATGAGCGGCGATGGCGGCTCCAGCGATATAGATATTCTGAGCCCCAGCGGTTCCAGTGGCGGCATCGATAGTGATGAGCCACTATTTGAAGAAGCCGGCGAAGGAGGCTCTGATCGCAGCGCCTCCATAGAACAGCGCGCCGCCGAGGGAGCCACACCTGGAGCTGCTGAGGGTGAAGGGGATGAAGGCCCTGAAGGCTCCGGCAATCAATCCGCCAGCGCTGCAGGTCAGGATGACGCAGATATTATCCCTATTCCGGAGGATATTGATGACGGCCAGGGGGATGATATTGTCCTGCGCCAAATACGTGACGCAGCCAGCAAAGAACAGGACCCAGTCCTCAGAGAGAAACTCTGGGATGAATACAGACGTATAAAGAATCAGAGTTAGCCAAAGTGACCAACCATGAGTAATCGCCTTATCGTTTCCAAGCCAAGCCAAGTTGCGGCCCTCGCCCTGCTTTTAATAGTCAGCTGCAGCTATGCCAGCGCGGCTGTGGACAAAGTCACCTCGTCGACCCAGCTGACTCTCGACACTCCCTCTAGAGCCTACCCAGTCGAAACATTATTAGATGTGGGTATACCCACGCTAAACGATGGTCTCTATCTCACTGATGAAGACGACACCGTGTTTCCCGAAGTGCGTTACGCCGAGGCGATCTATTTTTCCAACCAGCTCGGCAAAGTGCTGGAGAAAAGCGGCGCCTGGGGTGCCATACGCGTCACTCCCAGCAATGACGTGATTATGGATCTCTATATCAGCGGCACGATCCATCAATCCGACGGCGAGACCATGGACCTGGAAATCACCGCCACCGACAGCAGTGGCAAAAAATGGTTTAGCAAACGCTACAAACAGACCACAGGAAAATACGCCTATGACAGACGTTTAAAAAGCCTTGGCGACCCCTTTCAAAATCTGTTTATTCGCGTTGCCAATGATCTGCTCAGCTATCGTGAAAAGAAGATTAGCGATCAGCGTGCCGAAGAGCTGCGTACGATTTCCGAGCTGCGCTTTGCCAAACAGTTTTCCCCCGAGGCCTTCGATAACTACATCAATGAGAATCGCAAAGGCATTTTAACCATCGCCAGACTGCCCGCCGAGAACGACAGCATACTTATGCGTGTGCGCAAAATACGCGAGCGCGACTACCTCTATATAGATCGCATGCAAGATTACTACGACGGCTTCTCCCAACAGATGCACCTCGCCTATCAAGATTTTCGCCGCGCCTCCTACGATTCAGTGGTCC
>CAWLBR010000188.1:0-4253 GCA_963855085.1 Gammaproteobacteria bacterium | reverse complement strand
CAGCCCGTCGCCTGCAGGTCAAAGCATTACCTCAGGGTGGCCAAATTATAGATGACAGCTATAACGCCAGCCCGGAATCGGTCTGTGCGGCCATTGATGTATTGGCCAGCCGTCCGGGACATCGAGTTATATTGCTGGGTGATATGGGCGAACTGGGTGTTAATACAGAGCAGTTGCACCGCGAGGTTGGCGACTATGCCCTGAGTGCGGGCATCGATCAGCTCTACACCTTGGGGGATTTGAGTGCCAGTGCCAGCGCCGCGTTTAAGGGGCAGCACTTTAGCGACCTAGAAAGTTTGAAAGCAACGCTTTTTAACGAGATTGAACGCAGAGATCTGACTTTATTGGTCAAGGGATCGCGCAGTTCAAAAATGGATTTAATAGTTGATATGTTAGTGGCGAGGGAATCCTAATGTTGGTATGGCTGGCTGAATATTTGAGTCAATTTTATAGCCCGTTCTCAGCGGTGAAGTATCTCACCCTGCGCGGAATTTTTTCTGTGATCACGGCCCTGACAATCTGTTGGATGCTGGGCCCGCGAATGATTGCCCTGCTCAACAGCTTGCAGATGGGTCAGGCAATTCGCAGTGATGGCCCCCAGAGTCACCTGAGTAAAGCGGGTACTCCAACTATGGGCGGCGCGCTGATCCTGATGGCGATGTTTGTCAGCACATTGTTGTGGGCCAACCTAGACAATGTCTATATCTGGGTTGTTCTGGCAGTGACTTTTAGCTTTGGCCTCATTGGTTGGGTCGATGACTATCGCAAAGTGGTCCACAAAAATCCTCGCGGCCTGCCGGCACGCTGGAAATATTTTTGGCAGTCCCTCTGTGGTCTGGCAGCAGCGCTGTTTTTATTCTCTCATGCCCAGTCTGCGGCAGAGTTGGATCTGATTGTGCCGTTCTTTAAAAATGTCGCGATCAATCTGGGGCCCTTTTATATCCTCTTTACCTATTTCGTAATTGTCGGCACCAGCAATGCGGTGAACCTCACTGATGGTCTAGACGGCTTGGCGATCTTGCCCACAGTTTTGGTGGCCGGTGCTCTCGGCATCATGGCCTATTTAACAGGCAATTATCAGTTTGCCACCTATCTGCATATTCCCTATATCAGCGGTGCTGGCGAGTTACTTATTTTTACCGGCGCACTCTGTGGTGCCGGTCTCGGCTTTCTGTGGTTTAACACCTATCCCGCCATGGTCTTTATGGGTGACGTAGGCTCCCTGGCACTGGGCGCAGCTCTGGGTGTTATCGCAGTGATTATTCGCCAGGAAGTTGTTCTGGCCATTATGGGCGGCGTTTTCGTTGTAGAAACCCTGTCGGTTATTTTGCAGGTGGCTTCGTTCAAGCTCACCGGCAAGCGTATTTTTCGCATGGCACCACTGCACCACCATTACGAACTAAAAGGTTGGCCAGAGCCAAGAGTGATTGTGCGTTTTTGGATTATTACCGTGGTTCTAGTGTTGGTTGGTTTGGCCACATTAAAGCTCCGATAGATCAAGAGCTAAATAAAGAGCTAAATAAAGAGCTTAGATAACGAGTTGTATTAAAGAGAGAGCAGAGCGACAAAAATGACAGACATGATTGCCACTAATCGCAACACCGCTATCCTTGGCCTAGGCGCCACGGGACTGTCGGTCGCCCGATTTTTGTCGTCGATCGGAAAGTCCTTTGTTTTCGCCGACAGCCGCACTGCGCCACCGCGTCTTGCGGAAGTCCGGGAAACCTACCCTGATGTTCCAGTTGTATTGGGCCCCTTTGAATCTGATCTGCTGCTCAGTTTTGACAGCGTTGTGGTGAGTCCCGGCATTGCTCTGCAAGAGCCCGCACTGGTTGCTGCGCAACAGCAAAAAATTAAATTATTGGGTGATGTAGAGCTGTTTTTAGCCCACGCCAAGGCGCCAGTAATTCTTATCACCGGCTCCAACGGTAAGAGCACCGTGACCAAACTGGTCGGCGAGATGGCCGGTGCCAGCGGCTTAAAGGTCGGTGTCGGCGGCAATCTCGGTACACCTATGCTGGATCTGCTCGACGACGAGAACCAGCTTTATGTGATTGAGCTGTCGAGCTTTCAGCTGGAGCTGGTTACAGATACGCGCGGCGCCATTGCAGTAATCTTAAATATCAGTGCCGATCATATGGATCGCTACGCTGGCCTGCAGCAATACCATGCCGCCAAACACCGCATCTTCCGCGGCGCCAGTCAGGTGATCTTCAATCGTCAGGACGCCTTGACCAACCCGCTATTATCCAAAGAGGTCAAACTCTGTGACTTTGGTTTAAACCGCCCGGATCTGGCCAACTTTGGTGTACTGGAAGAAGAGGGTGAAGCTTGGCTCGCCTATGGTTTGAAGCCACTGATGCCCAGCGCCGAGTTAGCCATCAAAGGCCGTCATAATATAGCCAATGCTCTAGCGGCACTGGCACTGGGTCAGGCCGCTGGTTTAAATATGGACGCCATGCTGCAAACCCTGAGAACCTTTAAGGGTCTGTCTCATCGCTGTGAATATGTCGCCACCCATGAGGGTGTGACTTATATAGATGATTCTAAAGGCACCAATATTGGCGCCACGGTCGCGGCCCTCGATGGCTTTGGCGACAGTGATCGAGCCAACCTGATTTTGATCGCCGGTGGTCAGGGCAAGGGTCAGAACTTTAATGAGCTAAAAACGCCACTGGCCAAGTTTGTAAAGTTTCTCGCACTCTATGGCGAAGACGCTGAGTCGATCGCTGAGACGCTGGCCGGCACCACTGAAATGAAAACAGTGAATTCACTCCAGGCTGCTGTGGACTGTGCGCGCGCCGCTGCAGAGTCCGGCGATATTATCTTGCTCTCACCAGCCTGTGCGAGCTTTGATATGTTCTCCGGCTTTGAAGAGCGCGGCCGCTGCTTCCAACAGGCAGTAACGGCGGTGGCAGCATGAATATGACTATTAGATGGCCACTTAACTTTTCTGGCTCAGAGCGCAGCAGCTGGCGCATAGACAGCCTGCTATTACTGGCTGTACTGGCGCTGATGTCCCTGGGTCTGACGATGGTCGCCTCGGCCTCATTTAGTTATGCCGAGCACAACTTTAATAACGAATTTTATTTTGTTAAGCGCCACAGTATTTATATCTTTATTGCCCTGTCCGCGATGGCCGTAACATTCTTTACACCACCCAGTGTTTGGTCTCAGTACAGCCGTCTGTGGATGCTGTTGGCGATTCTGCTGCTAATTATTGTATTGATTCCCGGTATAGGCCGTGAAGTGAATGGCAGCCGTCGCTGGTTGAGTCTAGGGGGCATGACCTTGCAGGTTTCCGAGTTGGCGAAACTTGCCACGGTGGTCTTTATGGCGAGTTATTTTGCCAATAGCCGCGAAGGTTTTGGCGACGATTGGCGTGACTGGGCTAAGCCTCTGGGCGTGCTGATGCTGCCACTATTTTTGTTGCTGATGGAGCCTGACTTTGGCTCCTTGGTAGTACTTTCCTGCACCTTTATGGCGATGTTATTTTTAACCAGCATTAAGTTGTGGCACTACCTAGGTCTGGTTTTCGCCGGGTCTTCAGTGCTGGTTCTGTTTGCCGAAGCAGCACCTTATCGAATGGCCCGTTTAAGCAGCTTCCTGGATCCCTGGTCAGATCAGTTCAACTCTGGCTATCAGTTGACTCAGTCATTAATCGCCTTTGGCCGGGGTGAATGGTTTGGTGTTGGCCTGGGCCAGTCGGTGCAGAAAATGCTCTATCTTCCAGAAGCCCACACCGACTTTGTATTCGCTATTTTTGCTGAAGAGTTTGGTTTTATCGGCGTGCTCTGTCTGCTGGGTCTCTATGTGTTGCTAGTGTGGCGCATCTTTAGCCTGAGCAAAAAGGCAGTGACCCAAGAATACTGGTACGGCGTCTTTGTACTGATTGGCTTTGGCTGCCTGATCAGCGGCCAGACACTCATTAATCTGGGCGTTAACGCCGGTTTCTTGCCCACCAAAGGCCTGACCTTGCCCTTTGTCAGTTATGGCGGCAGCAGCCTGATGGTGACCTGCGCCATGGTCGGCATGATGCTGCGTATAGGTCACGAGTTACATCCGGATACACAGGTTGTTAGGAGGGTGCGCCGTGGTCGCTAATAAAAGCACCTTATCTAGAGACACTTTAGCGACAAGCTGTCGCGTCATGATTATGGCTGGCGGCACCGGCGGACATGTATTTCCCGCCCTGGCCGTGGCTGATCAACTGCGCGCAGCCAATGCATCAGTTGCCTGGCTCGGCACTCAGC
>CAWLBR010000187.1:0-4260 GCA_963855085.1 Gammaproteobacteria bacterium | reverse complement strand
ATAACCAGGACTAGCAACGGTGCGCGCCTTAATTTAGCGCGCATGATCCGTTGCCTGCCCCGATGTTGCAAGGATTATTGCTGGGTTTTTATTACATCGCAGCGGCGAGGCGGGTGCCCTGATCGATGGCGCGCTTGGCATCCAACTCAGAGGCCAGATCAGCGCCTCCAATTAGATGATGAGGAATATTCAGTCCCTCGGCCAGCTCGCGCAATGGATCCTGTCCGGCACAGATAATAATGGTATCCACATCCAGCACTTGAGGCACATCGCCCACGGTGAGATGGAGGCCCTGATCATCAATTTTCTGATAGTCGCAGCTCGGCATCAGGCGCACGCCTTTCATCGCTAGACCGGCACGATGAATCCAACCGGTGGTTTTGCCCAAGCCTGAACCCACTCTGGTGCTCTTGCGCTGGAGCAGGTAGACCTCGCGCGGGGAGGGCTCTGGTTGGGCTGTAACGCCTTCAATACCGGAGCGCGAACCAAAGGTCATATCAATTCCCCACTCTTTCATAAAGGCGGGAATATTCTGGCTGGTGGCTTCGCCGCTGTGAGTAATGTACTCGGCTGTATCAAAACCAATGCCGCCGGCACCGATAATCGCAACCTTATTGCCCACATGTTTCTTGGCGCCGATCACATCGAGATAGTTGAGTACCTTGGGGTGATCTATGCCTTCAATATTCGGCATTCTGGGTGCGATACCGGTTGCAATAATAACTTCATCAAAGCCGCCATTGTTAAGCTGCTCTGCGGTAACACGGGTATTCAACTGCAGGTCTACGCCGGTTAGCTCAATCTGCTTGCCGTAGTAGCGCAGTGTCTCAAAGAATTCTTCTTTGCCGGGAATCTGCTTGGCAATATTGAACTGACCGCCAATCTCGCTGGCGGAGTCAAACAATGTCACACTGTGACCTCGTGATGCAGCGATAGTGGCCGCTGAGAGTCCAGCTGGACCCGCACCAACAACAGCAATATTTTTCACTGCGGTGGTGGGGTTGATATGCAATTCGGTTTCGTGACAGGCCCGTGGGTTAACCAGACAGCTAGTCATTTGACCGCCAAATACATGGTCGAGACAGGCTTGGTTACAGCCGATACAGGTGTTGATCTCATCAGGGCGGTTTTCCATGGCCTTGATAACAAAATCGGGGTCAGCCAAAAACGGTCGCGCCATGGAGATCATATCGGCATCGCCGCGCTCCAGTACAGTTTCAGCCATTTCTGGGGTGTTGATGCGATTGGAAGTGATGACCGGTACCGAGAGCTCTTTTCTAAAGTGTGCTGTAACCCAAGTAAAGGCTGCACGGGGCACTTTGGTGGCAATAGTGGGGATCTTAGCTTCGTGCCAACCAATGCCGGTATTGATAATAGTGGCGCCCGCTTTTTCTACGGCTTTACCCAGTTGGATCACTTCGTCGGAGGTACTGCCACCCTCAACCAGATCGAGCATCGAGAGGCGGAAAATAATAATAAAGTGTTCACCTACGGCCTCGCGCACACGGCGTACCACTTCAATGGGCAGGCGAATGCGGTTCTCGTAGCTGCCACCCCAGTCGTCGTCGCGCTGGTTGGTCCGTGCAGCGATAAACTGGTTCAGGAAGTAGCCTTCCGAGCCCATAATCTCAACGCCGTCATAGCCGGCTTTCTGAGCCTGTACAGAGGTGAAGACAAAGTCATCGATCTGCTTGTGAATACCTTCTTCGTCAAGAGCCCGGGGTGTGAAGGGGTTGATCGCGGATTTGATCGCCGAGGGGGCAACCTGATCCGGTGAGTAAGCGTAGCGACCGGTGTGCAGAATCTGCATACAAATTTTGCCATCGTAGGCATGCACAGCATCGGTGATCAACTTGTGGCCGGCAATATCTTCATCAGATTCGAGTTTCTTAGTGTTGGGATGGGTGCCGCCTTCAGCGTTGGGGCCTATACCTCCGGTCACGATCAGGCCAACACCGCCTTTGGCGCGCTCACCAAAGTAGGCTGCCATACGCTCATAGCCATCTGATGCTTCTTCGAGTCCAGTGTGCATGGAGCCCATCAGGACACGGTTTTTTAATGTGGTAAAGCCCAGGTCCAATGGCTCAAGAAGCTTAGGGTAGGTGCTATGTGGCATGATTAACTCCGGTTTTTCATTATTATTTATAATTTTTATGAGCGCTGCGGGTACCGCTTACATATTGGCGGGGCAGTCGCTGGCTAGGCTAGTCGTGGTTATACGTCTTTTTTCACGCTTTGGTTGATCCCTGTTAAGAGATTAATGATGCATTTTGACACTGTCAAGATGTATTGCTACATTGCCGCTATGAATTCAAGAAAATCACAGAAAATTTCGCGCCCAAACTACCATCATGGTGATCTTCGCCAGGCGCTGCTGCGCTCGGCAAAGCAGCTTATTGCTGAAGCCGGAATCGAGAATTTGTCCCTGCGTCGATTAGCGGAAAGGGCTGGGGTTTCACGTACCGCTCCCTATCATCATTTTTCGGATAAAAATGACTTGCTCTGTGCTATCGCGGCTGAAGGTTTTCGCCGTCGGCATCAGACCGCAGCTGACGGATTTGATGATCCGGTCAAGAGCATGCTGGAAAAGTTTCACGACTATGTGAATGGCTATGTGCAGTTTGCCGTCGATAATCCTGAAGAGTATGAATTGATGTTCGGGCGTAGCATCTGGAAGCAGCAAAACAGCACTGAAGAGCTGCGTGATGTAGCTTACCCCTGCTTTCAGCATCAGGTGGATATGATCCGCTTCTGGCAGAACTGTGGGGTGATTTCTGGGGATAACGCCTTGCGTAGCGCTCAGGTCATCTGGGGCGCCTTACATGGCATCGCCAAGTTATATATTGACGGTATCTATACAGATGCGGCTCAAATTGAAGAGGTAACTCATTGCGCAATCAATATGTTTGTTAAGCAGTAAACCTAACTCTCTGCTTCATGTTATTCCTCTAATGCATTGTTTTTAAAAGCTCTAAATATTTTGAGCTGCTTCAATCTGACGCGCTATTTCGGCGTATCTATTCGATAGTGAATTCCTTTAGACAAAAACCATGTTAAAAGATAGCTTTATTTTTTGACATTCTAAAAAATGAGAACTACGTTTACTTAGCCTGTTAAGCAGTCTTTAAATTAAGTTTCAAAATGTGGATTTGGTCGCATTTGCCCCTGAATTGGTCGTTCTGGATATTGGGTATTTATGCGAGGTTTTATTAGGAGTTATTAGGAGTTTTAGCTATGAATAAGAGTTTTGTTAAATTACTGCAGTCATGTGCAGGCATTGCATTATTATCTACAGCCAGTTTATCTATGGCAGCGACTTGGGATTATGATTTTGATGATGGTGATCTTGAGGCGGGTTATCAGCCGCTTGTTGATGGTGATCTGATAGTTAACGGATATTATAATGGCGGCCGTGACCTCGGTTATGCTTACATCGATGCTGACTCTCAAGGGAGAGCTGGTTTAGGCGTTTGTGATGGGCCGCTGAATGGTAACCTTGGCGCAACCGCGAACAAGTGCGGCACTACAGGTGATGCGAACGGCCAAAATACCAATGCAGATGATAGTTTGCAGACTGGGGAGCTTCTTGAGTTTGTTTTTAGTGTGGCCAAAGAAATCTCTGTAATCGGCATTAATGACCACAAAAGAGACGTCAACGGCGATAAAGTCTTGATCTGGTCTAATGGTAATGTTGGCGGCTGGGATCTTCTTACTGTGGCTGCGGGTAAAATTACTTTAGGGCTTCAGCATGTAGGTCTGACTACATTGAAGATCTTTGGTAAGGGCTCGTTTGGTCAAAATGGTGATGGAACCAGCGCTTCAAACCTTTATGTTGCTGGCATCAACGAAGTACCTCTTCCAGCAGCGGCCTGGCTGTTTGGCTCTGCTTTGTTAGGTCTTGCCGGATTGCGTCGCCGCAAGATCGGAGCCTAAGGTATAAAGTTAAAGCCTAGCTGGATGCAATAGCGCTGTCATAAAGGTTCGATCGTATATCGAGTCGCAGCACCAAAAAAACCCCGGTTCTCACCGGGGTTTTTTGTTTTCTAGCCTTTGCTTTTCGCTATTAGTTGCTAACTTTAAACAGGGCCCTTAGTTTTCCATCTTTCCCATAGCCTCAGAGAGATCGTTCTCCGCGTCGCTGGTCATATCCTCCATTATTTGATCAACGCTGTCAGTGGCTTCGTCTACGGTGTCTTCTATGATGTTTATGGCATCATCGGCGGCGCTTTCAACAGTGTCGGACATAGTATCGGACATAGT
>CAWLBR010000186.1:0-4325 GCA_963855085.1 Gammaproteobacteria bacterium | reverse complement strand
CGCGACGGGGCTGACGTCAATGATGCTGAGATTGACTGGCAGTTTTCTGATATGCCCATGTCAGCCAATCTGTTGACCGGTGAGTTCAAGCCCCAGAGCAACCAGTTATCCCCATCCTCATGGATGTCGACTGCAGCCCTTTTAGTGCTGGCAATAGTGCTTGGTTTTGGTTATTTACAGCTCTCCAATGTCCGCATTGAAGAGCGTATTGCCGAACTCGAGACTCAGGCCAGCGCCGGTTTCAGCAATTTGTTTTTAGGCAAGCGTGCGAAGCCAGAAGATATCCGTAGCAGCGGTGAGCTGTTAATAGCGGATATGTTTAAGCAGCGCGAGAGCTTGCAGGCCCCTGTTATGAAAGCGCTTGTAGCTTTAGATCCTATGATGACTAACTGCGGTTGTGAGTTAGAGGCTCTTACTGCTAGTGATTCCGGCGTCAGTCTGGCGCTAAAAAATGTTGCCTCAGGAAAGGTTAAGGCTACCACTCTGCCTGGTTTTAAATTGGATCGACAAGCCGCTGGCGGCGTCACAACACTGACATTGCGCAAGGGGAACCAGCGATGAAAGGGTTGAATCTTGTGAATGGGATTAGTAATTGGTTCGCACAGCGACAGCCACGTGAACGCGTGATTCTCAGCGCTGGTGCAGTGTTTGTCTCTATAGCTCTGGTCTATCTGGCTCTATTACCCAGCATTGAACGATCTACTGAGCTGCAAGAGCGTCATCAGATTCTGCAAGCTGACTTGCAATGGTTGAGTGAACAGAGTGGCAGCGTCAGCCGATTGAGTAATAGCTGTGTCGATAAAACGATTAAAACAGGCGCTGCCACCGATGTTATAAACCGTCTGATTCGACGCAATCAGATCAAGCTGAGCAATATCGCCGAGCGGGCTGAGGGCAAATATGTACTCAATCTTGAAAGTACCAGTGCCAACCGCTTACTGCAGTTAGCGCACCAGTTGGCCTGCCAGGGGCTGACAACAAATGCCCTCGACATCAGCCGCTCTGAGAATGCAGAGACGACCTATGCCGTGCGCATGGAGGTTCAGCATGTCGAATAATCGCCTTAGAGTGCAGGCCTATCTGCAACGCTCTATATCGGCTTCGCCAGCGCAAAAATTACTCTTACTTAGCAATGCGTTGCTGATAGCCGTAATACTGATATTACTTATTGCCCTGGCTCTGTCCTTCGCAGAATCAAAGTCCACTGCCAAAGCCCTGTCTCGAGTATCGACTCCAGCGGTGGCCAGTTTGCGCTGGAGCTGGTTTAGCGGGACTGCCGTCACGGCAACCACTATAGAGCTGGATTCTAGCAATTTCGCCGATGCGGATGTTAACGCTAAACTTCTTGGCGTCATGCTCAGTGAGACCATTTCCTCCGCGACTATCTCCTTTAGTGGACGGCCGGAGCAGGTTTACCATATTGGTGACAAGCTTGGCTCGTCCATAGTGATTAAACAGATACAGCCATTTCGGATTATCGTTGAGCAAAACGGTGCCAAGCGGCAAATCCTGCTGAAGAAACCAGACAATGTTATGCAGACTGAGCAGGCGCCTGAGGGCTACAGTGACAATCAATCTGCAGATGAAGGTTTTGCCATGGCCAATATGTTTGGTGCGCTGCCGGTTAAAGTGGATAACTATGGCAGCGGCTTTAAACTCAATAAGCTGTCCAATGAAATGAAAATGTTGGCCGATATTGAAGACGGCGACGTGGTTGTAGATATTGGCGGCACCGGAGTGCAGGAGCTGATGTCGGATCCCGCAGGCTGGATTCAGTACAGCAGCCAGACCAGTTTGCCTGTGACAGTGATACGCAACGGTGAAGAAGTGGTGCTCTATGTTAATGCCGCGAGCTTGTCGGCTAAAATGTTACCGAAGTTCGGATTGAACTAGCTATAAAGTCACTAAATATAAATAGTACATAAATAAAATGAGAATAATAATGACCGGCCAGAAGAAGACTTTTGCCAAACGAACCATCCGCCTGCTGGGGGCCTTAAGCATTGTGCTGAGCATGATTGCAGAGGTTAGTGCCGGCGAAGTGGTGCGAATTAATTTCCGTGATGCGGATATTCGCAGCGTCATCGAAAGCGTTGCAGAAATTACAGGCAAATCATTTGTTCTCGATCCGCGCGTAAAAGGCAAGGTCACCATTATTGCTCCCGAGGCAATCGATTCAGACCTGCTTTATCAGGCGGTACTTTCAGCTATTCAGGTGCAGGGCTTCCAGGCAATCGAAGATGGCGTAGTGACACGTATAGTGCCGTTTAACCAAGCATTTAACTTTGCCGGTGGCGAAGGCGATAATCAGCTGATCACCAAAGTGCTTCAAATCGAGCATGTTCAGGTCGCCACACTGGTTCCTGTACTTAAACCAGTAATGAGTTCTGGTGCACGACTCAATGCCTTTTCGCAAAGTAATTCTATGGTGGTCACCGATGTGCAGTCCAATATTCTGCGTCTTGAATCCCTGATCGCAGAGCTTGACGACCCAGCCTTAAATGCCGTTGAAGTGATTAGCCTTAAACATATTTCAGCTGGTGAAGCCGTGTATATCGCTGGCCAATTAAAGCAGCTGCAAAAGCAGGAGCTGTCTCTGGTTGAAGACGGCATGAACAATCGCGTAATTGTCAGCGGTCCAGCTTCTGCTCGTCGCGCATTTAAAGCGATGTTGAAAACTCTGGATCAGCCCTCGACGAAAAAGGGCAGCGTCGAGGTTATCTATCTAGATTATGCTCGCGCCGCGGAAATGAAGCCGATCGTTGAAGGCATGTTGCAGTCCGATGTGTTTCTTCAGCTTGCCGGCGAAGCTGTGGCGGATAAGAAAGCTAAAACGGCCTATCAGATTCAAATCGATGAGCTCAATAATGCTCTGGTTGTAGCTGCCCCAACCTCGGTTATTCGCGAGATTAAAAATGTCGTGGCGCAGCTCGACCGCTCACGACCTCAGGTATTGATTGAAGCGGTTATTGCCGAGCTATCAGAAGAGCAGGCCAACGAGCTAAGTTCGCAGCTTGCTTACAGCAGTAAAAATCGTGGTGGTTATCTAACTAATTTTGATGGGCTGTTGGCGACATTGACTGGAATAGGAGTTTCGGGCGTTGATCCTACACTTGATCAGTTTGCTGGCATACCGAATAAAGTGTTGGCTGTGGCCGGTGACTTTGATCCCACCTCAGGGAAAGGTATTGGCTTGCTAATCCAAGCGTTGAAAACCGATGGCAGCACCAAAATTCTCTCAACCCCCTCAGTGGTTACTCTAGACAATGAAGAGGCGACGTTAACTGTGGGTGAAGAAGTGCCCTTTCAGACTGGTAGCTTTACCAGCAGCAATAATGGCAGCAGCAACCCGTTCACCACAATTAATCGTGAAGAAGTGGGTATTAAGCTCAAGGTAAAACCGCAAATCAGCAAAGGCGATTCGGTACGTTTGGAGATAGAACAGGAAAGTTCTAAGGTTAAAGTGGGTAGCGGAGGTGTAGGCCTACAGACCACCTCAAAAAGTACCATGCAGACCAATGTATTGATTCAGGATGGCGAGATGTTGATCCTCGGTGGATTAATCGAAGATCAGACCGGTGGCAGTGCCAGTAAAGTACCGCTGCTGGGGGATATTCCGTTGCTTGGTCGCCTGTTTCGCTCAACCGCGAAAAAGGACTCTCAGTCGGTATTGATGATGTTTATTCGTCCAACGATTATTCGCACCGCGGAAGATGCGCGCAAGCTGTCTGACAGTAAATACCGCCATCTGATCAAGCGCGATATGGACAGCGAAGACAACGGCTCGATTCAGCCAATGCTCGACGAGTTTATCAATCAAGGGCAGGACCAAAACTAATATTAAGACAAAGCTGAGGCGCTATGAGCATCTACCTGCAACATTTTGCCCTTGCCCGAGAGCCATTCTCGATTGTGCCTGATCCTGGGTTTCTCTATCCCAGTATCTATCACCGCCAAGCGGTCGCCCATTTAAAATATGGTCTTGACCGCGAAGGTGGGTTTATTCTACTGACCGGTGAAGTGGGTACAGGCAAGACCACCCTGACCCGCACCATGATCAAACGCATTCCGCCCCATGTTCGTGTTGCCTACATTCTCAACAGCAAGCTCAATGTCGCCGATGTGCTAGCCAGCATCTGCGATGAGTTGGATATAGATCTGCCCGATGCCTCTGAGCTGTCGCTGACCAAACAGTCTTTCACTAAGCAGTGCATAGATGCGCTGAATCGCAATTTGCTCGCCGCTCACGCGGAGGGCAAGAAGACCCTAATTGTTCTCGAAGAAGCCCAGAACCTGACCCCGGAAGTGCTGGAAACTCTGCGTCT
>CAWLBR010000185.1:0-4375 GCA_963855085.1 Gammaproteobacteria bacterium | reverse complement strand
CTCCCTATTAAACTCGCTCCCTATTAACCCCACTCGCTGTTACCCACAGCCCTGATCACTGGTACAATCGCCGCCGCGGTAACCTGTCCGCCCATTTCGCGCGATCACAGGCCCAACTATCAATTAAAAGGATCTCTCAATGCGGATTCAGCTACTGCGCACGTTTGTCGCGCTTACCCTGCTGTTTGTAACCTCTATTTCCAGTGCCTCGCCCTTTGGCCTCAGCAGCGCGGCTGCCGTTGTCAGTACTAGTTCTGCCAACACCAGTTCGGCCAGCCCCAAGACATTTGTCTTTAGCGCCATTCCCGATCAGGACGAAGCCAACCTTCAAGAGCGCTTTGATAAGGTTGCAGTCTATTTACAGGCTCAGCTGGGGATAGAAGTTCGCTACATTCCGGTTAAGAGCTATTCCGCAGCAGTCACCGCCTTTCGCAACAATCAGGTTCAACTGGCCTGGTTTGGTGGACTCTCTGGTGTTCAAGCACGACGTCTAGTTCCAGGTAGTCAAGCCATTGCCCAGGGCACAGAAGACCCGTTTTTCACCAGTTACATTATTGCCCATAGCAGTACTGGCATAGAGCCCAGCGAAAGCCTCCCAGCAGCCATAACCGGTAAAACCTTCACCTTCGGCTCCAAGGGTTCAACCTCTGGACGCCTGATGCCGGAACACTTTATTCGCGAAAACTTGGGCGACACCCCAAATAACCTATTCAGCAAGGTCGGTTACAGCGGCGACCACAGCCGCACTATTGCCCTAGTGCAATCCGGTGCCTATGAAGTTGGCGCAGTCAATTACAAAGTCTGGGACAAGCAACTGGCCTCAGGCAAGATCGACAGAGACAAGGTTAAAGTGATTTGGCGCACGCCGAGCTATCCCGACTACCAGTGGACTGTTCGCGGTGACGTCAATGACAGCTGGGGCCCAGATTTTCAGGCGCGTCTAACTGAAGCCTTACTGGGTATGGATGATCCCGATCTGCTGGCAAGCTTTCCCCGCAGTGGCTTTATTGCCGCCGACAACGCACTCTATCAACCGATATTAGATACCGCGATTAGCGTCGGTATTATTGATGCAGGCAAGTAGGCACCTTTTTTGAACGACGCCGTTAAACAGCCAAAAGCGCTGTTCCAGTTTAGCGACCAACGCCTGCAGTATCAGGGGCGTACGGTGCTAGACAATCTCTCACTGAGCATCGCCAGCGGCGAGCGCGTGGCTTTAATTGGTGAGAGCGGTGCTGGCAAATCAACACTGCTCAAGGCGCTGCGCGAGCAGCGTCCGGATCAGGTTGCCTGGTGTCCCCAGCAACCGGGTTTGGTGCCTATACTCAGCACCTTTCACAATATTTATATGGGTGCATTGAGTTCCCACTCTCTGGCCTACAATCTGGTCAATTTGATCAAACCCCTGCCCGGTGCGCTGAACATTGTTGAGCCTATCGCCAAGCAGCTGGGGCTTGAGCAGCACTTGTTTAGCTCCACCGATAAGCTCTCCGGCGGCCAGCAACAGCGCACCAGTATTGGCCGCGCACTGATTCAACAGCGAGGGATTTTTCTCGGTGACGAACCAGTGGCCAACGTCGATGAATATCAGGGTGTAGCACTGCTGCAACTGATCTGCCAAAGCCATGACACTGTTGTGCTGGCACTCCATGATATTGCCCAGGCTCTGTCCATCTGCACCCGTATTATTGGTCTGCAAGACGGCGCCATTGTTCTCGACGCCCCCAGCGAGCAGCTTCAGGCCAGTGATCTCGCTGGCCTCTATGGCGCCAGCTAATGGCGCTCTCAACGCCTAAGTCAGGTACTCCTTCAGGCACTAACTCAAACAACAGCTCCGCCAGCGCCCTGCGCAATATCAGTTTCTGGTTTGCCGTCTCGGCACTGATCTGCCTGTTGCTGGTGGATATAGATATAGGCACTGCCGATCCCTGGGCGGAACTGGGCCTGATGACTGCCGGCGCCCTAAGCCCCTCGGTCTGGTCCTGGCCCACATTGCTTAGCAGTCTCGCCAACACCTTTGCCTTTGCCCTCCAGGGTGTGACTATCGCCGCCATCGCCGGCTTTGTTCTGGCATTGGGTTACCGTTTTACCTTGGTGCGGGCATTCTGTGCCTTTATTCGTTCGATCCACGAGCTGTTCTGGGCACTACTGTTTATGCAGGTGGCCGGGCTCTCGTCTCTGACCGGTCTGCTGGCAATCGCCATTCCCTATGCCGGCACCCTGGCGAAAATCTATGGTGAACTGTTTGAAGAGGTGGACCCAGCACCGGCGAATAATCTGCCCCACACCGCAAGCAGATTAAGCCATTTTTTCTATTCGGTAGTGCCGCTGGCATGGCGCTCCATGGCCACCTACACCAGCTACCGTTTTGAATGCGCGATTCGCTCCAGTGCCATTCTCGGTTTTGTCGGTCTGCCGACCCTGGGTTTTCATCTTGAGACTGCCCTTAGCGATGGCCATTACAGCGAAGCGGCGGCGTTCTTTTATGCTCTATTGCTACTTATAGGTACATTGCGCCTGTGGCTGCACAAGCGAATGCTGCCGATCTATCTGGTGGCTGTGTTCTACTACCTGCCGCCTCAAGCGACAATTTCTTGGCAGCTGCTGGTGCGCTTTGTCACTGAAGATATAGTGCCGGCACCGCTTCGTGGGCAAGCATTGCTCAGCGGGGAAACAAGCAATAATTTTGTCCAGTGGTTTAACCTATTATGGCAACAACAGGTCTGGCCAGGCTTGGTCAATACAGTGCTGCTCGGGCAGATAAGCTTGGTCTTTACCGGGCTCTTAGCTCTCGCCTTGCTGCCACTCAATTCTTCGCTGTTTATCCAGCGTCGCTGGAAACGTGGCATCGGCGATTCAATTTTAATTTTGCTGCGCACCTTGCCGGAATACCTACTGGCCTTTATCGGCCTGCTGATCTTGGGCCCCTCAATGTTGCCGGCCATATTGGCTCTAGGCATTCACAACGGTGCAATTATCGGCCATCTGCTTGGGCGCTATACCGAAGAGCTCGATCTCCGCGCCGATTCCAGCAGTGGAATCACATTGTATTTTTACGAAGTGCTGCCGCGAATTTACCGCCAGTTTTTGGCTTTTCTGTTTTATCGCTGGGAAGTGATTCTGCGGGAGACCGCGATACTCGGGATTCTGGGCATTGCCACATTGGGCTTTTATATTGACTCGGCCTTTGAGACCTTCCGCTTTGATGTGGCCCTGCTGCTGATTCTAGTCAGTGCTGCACTGAATATTAGCGTCGATCAATTTGCTCGCTATCTACGCCAGCGGCTGCAACTCAAGACGGTTCCCGAGTCACTTTAACTCTTTCATCCGCTCTAGCAGCTTTAGCCTGTCTACCCTCAACCTTATCCATATGCCCACGCATACGCGAGATCAACTCAGGCAACACATTGTCTGGCATGTTGTGGCCCATATCTTCCAGCAGCACAAACTCCGCCCCCTCAATTAACTCCGCCGTATGAACACCATGTGGCGACGGCACCAGTGTGTCATCAACACCGTGCATCACCAGCGTACTGGCCTGAATACTGGCCACATCTTCAGAGCGGTCACCGGACTTAAAAATTGCCATCAGCTGGCGCGGCATTGAATCGGGAAAGAAACCCCGAGCGCGCATCATCGCATCCCGCTCAGCCGCCGCATCACCCACTGCAAGCTCACGCAAATTACCCTCGGCCTGGCGCGTCGGCCAAGGCAGATGACGGGCACCAGTGGAGGACATAATAGAAACCAAACTGCGGGTGCGCTGTGGATAGTGCGCGGCGACAACCTGGGCGATCATGCCGCCCATAGAAGTGCCAATAATATGGGCATCCTCATATCCCAACTCATCCATTAGGGCCACCGTATCAGCCGCCATATCATCTAGGGTATAGGGGGCATTAACCGGCAAACCGATCTTTTGTTTAATCAACTGTAACCAGAGTGTCGGCTGTCCCCAGTCATCAAAACGGGTGGAGCCGCCGACATCGCGATTATCGAACATCAGCAGCTCATAGCCGCCCTCTACAAGGCCCTTGACCAACGTATCGCCCCACACCAGATTGGAACCCCCGAGACCCATAATAATCACTACCCTGGGACTGTCTGGGTTCTGCCCAACAATTCGGTAGGCCATTTCAATGCCATTGACCGCGACTGTTTGCAGTGGATGGGATTCGATATAAGTGCGGGAATACTCCGCACTCACTAAGGGCGCTGCCACTATTAACAGCAGACCTAAAATAATCGTTTTCATAACCACGTCCTAATCAAGCAGTCCATTACGCACTCCATTACGCGACTAACGAAGCCAGCACAGCACGTTTGCCCTGAAAGGGCCGCCGTCCATGCATGACCAAAAAATTATCTAACAGGG
>CAWLBR010000184.1:0-4410 GCA_963855085.1 Gammaproteobacteria bacterium | reverse complement strand
TTCAATAAACTCTCTAATAAACGCTAAAGACCCACTCAACAACAGAGCCAGCGACAATCAGAGCCAGCTCAATCAGGTGATCGGCCAACACCATGCCAAGCGCGCCTTAGAAATCTCCGCCACCGGCGGCCACAATCTACTTTTTTACGGCCCACCTGGCACCGGCAAAACCATGCTCGCCAGTCGCCTGCCCGGCATACTGCCGCCGCTAAACAACCAACAGGCACTGGAAGTCGCCTCTATCTATTCTGTAGCCGGCAAAGGCTTGCGCCAACCGATCTGGGCACGACCCTTTCGCGCACCCCACCACACTGCATCCTCCGCGGCACTGGTGGGAGGAGGCAGCAGTCCCAGGCCTGGGGAAATCTCCCTCGCCCATCAGGGCGTACTGTTTCTCGATGAACTACCAGAGTTTTCTCGCAGCGTATTAGAAGTACTCCGTGAACCCATGGAATCTGGCGAGATCAATATCTCCCGCGTCGCCGCGCAAGTCTGTTACCCCGCCAACTTTCAATTGATCGCCGCCATGAACCCCTGCCCCTGCGGCTATCTAGGCAGCCCGCGCTGTCGCTGCACCCCCGACCAGATCAACCGCTACCGCAGTAAGATCTCCGGCCCCTTGTTAGATCGCATCGACCTGCAGGTGCAGGTCACCCCCATTGAAAACAATCAGCTGCTCAACCAGCAGCAGGCGAATCACAAAGAGCAACACAAAGGGGAAAGCGACCAGCAGATCCAGCAACGGATCTGCATCGCCCGCGAGCGACAGTTAACGAGACAGGGCAAAACCAATAGCCAGCTAAGCAGTGAAGAACTGAAAACTATCTGTCCACTGAGCAGCGAACAGCGTCATTTGATGGACCACGCAATTACGCGCTTTGGGCTTTCAACTAGAGGGTTTTATCGGGTATTGAGGGTAGCGCGAAGTATTGCCGATCTGGCTGGCCGAGAGCAGGTGATCAGTGAAGACTATCAAGAGGCGCTGAGTTATCGCATTGCCTCAGAGCATCAAGCTACAAGGTAAAGCCTAAGCTTCTCAGTTAAGTCTCTAGGCTACGTTTTCGACAACTCAATACCACAGTGATAACAGTATTCGGCATCTGGATGATGACCGCTTCGCTCACAGATATTGCAGCGCGTATTGCTGCTGGCAGTGTTGATCTCCCGGGCTATCTCGGCAGTGAAAATACCGGTTGGAATGGCAATAATCGAATAACCCGTGAGCATCGCCATAGTCGCAATAATCTGCCCGAGCACAGTCTGGGGTGCAATATCCCCATAACCCACAGTAGTGATAGTGACGATGGTCCAGTAGATACTCCGGGGAATGCTGGTAAAGCCATTTTCCGGCCCCTCCACCAAGAACATCAGGCTGCCAAAAATCACACTGAGTACCATCACCACGGTGAAAAAGACCAGCACCTTGCGCCGCGAGGCATACATGGAGCGCAGCAAAATATTGGCTTCTGAAAGGTAGCGCACCAGCTTGAGCACACGAAATACTCGCAGTACCCGTAGCAGGCGCAAGACCAGCCAGTAACTGGCGCCGGGAACAAATAGCGCCAGATAGGTGGGCACTATGGAGAGCAGATCCACGAGACCATAGAAGCTGAATATGTAGCTCAGGCGTTTCGGTGAGGAATAGATGCGCAGCAGATACTCGATGGAGAACAGTGCGGTAAAGATCCACTCTAGGCGAAAGATCCAAACCCCGTACTGCTCGTTAATCGAACTAATCGACCCAAAAATAACCGCCAGTACACTCAGCAGGATCATATAGATCAACAGAATATCGAAGCGCTGTCCGGCCGGGGTGTCGGTGCCAAAAATGACCTGGTAGATTTTTTCTCTGGCAGTGATCTCGATCATGCTTAGGCGTCCTACTTTCTATTCATTTTAGCCGTCTAACTGCAGCTCTCTATTTTTCACCTTTTAATCTCATCATTGTAGGCAGTAACGGCTGCCAGGGTCTATTTTAAAATAGTCACAGACCAATAGGACGAGACCACTATGACCAGATTAATCACATGCCTACTTTTTTGCAGCCTGTCCCTGAGCGCCTTTGCTCAGCCAGAACTCAAAGGCAGCCCCAACGAACTACGCCATTTCCTGCACCCCAATGACAAGATTGTCACGCTCAGCGCTGAAGCGGAAGAAAAGGCCTACTCGGATAGAGCCATTATTAGCCTGGTGATTACCAGCGAAGACAAACTGCTCTCCACATCTATTTCCAATAACATTGCCATCAGAGAATCCATCAGTCAGCAACTCGTCAGCTCTGGCCTAAACCCGGATTATATTAAAAGTTCCAAGTTCTCCACCTCACCACAATACGGCTGGTTTGGTAAAAAGCCCGACAGCTATAAAGTGGTTAACCGGATGGCAGTGACTATTACCGAGGAGTCGCAGCTCAGGACTATTGCCACAGTGACCGACAGTAAACAGGAAGTCGAACTCTCCGATATCGCCTTCGAGCACTCCCAGAAAGACGTCTATAAAAGCAGAGTCAAACAGCTGGCCCTCGAAAAGATAATGAAACAAAAAGCCCTCTATGAATCCTCACTGGGTGTGACACTAACTCCGGTGAGTTTTAGAGATAATCGACTCTGGGTGAAAGGTACTCAGGGAGCACAGATGCTTGAAGAAGTTGTGGTCACCGCATCAAAGCGCAGCCGCAGTTATAGTGATAAATCTATAAGTCATATAAAGGCCCCAGCGCCAAGAAGTGTTGAACCCTCTTTTGACGAGATAGTTTATACCGCTGAGATTTTTGTAGATTTTAGTGCTGTAACCACAATAAAAAAATAGGAACAGAAGTCACCTGTGATCTCGAACGAATGTGAGAGATCTCAAGAACCGGCAATGAGATCCCTCGTCGCGCTGCTCTGTCGGGATGACATAAATAGGCTCTGCGGAATCGCAAATTTAGAGCTGTTATTGATAAAACCCAATAGGAATAACAATGGACCTTTACCAAGGCTTACTGATAATCACCTCAATCCATCTGCTCGCTGCGGCGATGCCCGGCCCAGACTTTGTTCTGGTGTCTCAGCAAACCCTCTCCAATGGCAAACGCGCAGGGTTGCTTTGCAGCCTCGGCATTACCCTGGGTCTATCAGTGCATGTTATCTACTCTTCAATGGGATTGGCCGTGGTTATTGCCAATTCCTCTTCGGCACTCTGGGCGATTAAACTACTGGGTGGCAGCTACCTAATCTATCTCGGCATCAGTGGTCTTAGGTCAAAGGCCAGCACAGCCGGAAGCATCAAGATGGAGCCTGTGGCGAAGCGGTCCGTACTAAAAACCATAGGTATGGGCTTTCTCTGTAATGCTCTAAACCCAAAGGCCTCGATCTATTTTGTCGCCCTATTTACCATCGTCTTATCTCAAGACACCCCGGCCCAGCATCTGTTGATCTATGGCTTGTGGATGATGGTGCTGCAGCTAGCATGGTTCGCTTTTTTAACGCTATTATTATCACGGCCGACAGTCACCAGGAAGCTTCATATCATGGGGCACTGGATTGATCGGGTTGCTGGAGGCGCGATGCTGCTGTTGGGCATTAAAGTAATGGCTACAAGGACGAGCTAAAAACAGCATGTCATTTTGAATGCATACCCACTGTCATCTCGAGCGAATGTGAGAGATCTCAAGATCCCTCGTCGCTTCGCTCTGTCGAGATGACATAGATAAAGGCTGGTGGGATAAAAGAATTGAGGGAGCTTGGGATAACAGCAAGCTATTGGCCAATAAAGACAGTGCATGGCTGGGCTGACATTATCCACCAATCTGTCATTCTGACCCACCAGCCTGTCATCCTGAGCGAAGCCGAAGGATCTCCTCGCCGACACTGTAAGCATCAATCAAATGCACCCTGTCAGAATCCCTCAATCTATGTCACTCTGAGGGAATCCAAAGAGTCTCACTGCCATCATTTTCAGCAACAAAAACTCGCCAACAAACATTTAGGAACACCCAATGATCAACCAAAACATGGGCTCCAAAGACTGGGCAATGCTTCTATCCCTGTCCTTCCTCTGGGGTGGCTCATTCTTTTTCGTTGGTGTCGCCGTTGCCGAACTGCCGCCACTCACTATAGTCACCCTGCGCGTAGCCATTGCAGCCACCATCCTGTGGATGATCTTATTGTTATCACAGCACCAAGCCCCCAAAACCGCCAAGCTCTGGCGCGACCTTTTTATCATGGGCTTACTCAACAACGTCATCCCCTTTTCACTGATCGTGTGGGGACAAACCCACATCGCCTCAGGCCTAGCCTCTATCCTCAACGCCACCATCCCATTGTTTACTGTGGTCATTGCCGGCTGGCTATTGCCCGATGAACAGATGACCGCCCGCAAAATCACTGGCGTCGCTATTGGCTTCTTTGGCGTTATCGTCTTAATGGG
>CAWLBR010000183.1:0-4415 GCA_963855085.1 Gammaproteobacteria bacterium | reverse complement strand
GCCCACTGCATCTAAAATAGCGGGCTAACAAAAGAAGGCTTGTGCCATGACCGAAAACAGCAAATCACTCAGCTATAAAGATGCAGGCGTCGACATCGATGCGGGCAATGCACTGATCGAAAAAATTAAGGGCGCAGCCAAGCGCACAAGACGACCAGAAGTTTTAGCCGGCCTTGGCGGATTTGGTGCACTGTTTGAATTACCTACTGGGTACAAACAGCCGGTACTGGTTTCCGGTACCGATGGCGTTGGCACCAAACTGCGTCTGGCACTGGATCACGGCAAGCATGATACCGTCGGCATCGACCTAGTCGCCATGTGTGTAAATGATCTGATTGTCTGTGGCGCCGAGCCGCTGTTTTTCCTCGACTACTACGCCACGGGCAAACTCGAGATAGACACAGCCGCTGCTGTAGTGAATGGCATCGCCGATGGCTGTGACATTTCTGGCTGCTCACTGATCGGCGGCGAAACCGCTGAGATGCCCGGCATGTATGAAGGCGAAGACTACGATCTGGCTGGCTTCTGTGTCGGCATAGTCGAGAAAGCTGACCTTATCGACGGCACCAAAGTCAGTATCGGCGACACTCTAATTGGTTTAGCCTCTAGTGGCCCCCACTCCAACGGCTACTCGCTGATTCGCAAAGTACTGGAAGTTACGGATACAGATCCCGCCACCGCGCAACTGGATGGCAAGCCTCTGATCGACCTGCTCATGGAACCCACCCGCATCTACGTCAAGCCACTGCTGAAGTTGATCGCCGAGTCACAGGTCAATGCCCTGGCCCATATTACTGGTGGCGGACTATTAGAGAACATTCCACGAGTTCTGCCCGACAACACCAAAGCCATAATCGACACTCAGGCCTGGACCCGTCCAGCAGTCTTCGACTGGATTCAAAAAGGCGGCAATATCGACGAGCACGAAATGCACCGCACGCTAAATTGCGGCGTTGGCATGGTTATCTGTGTTCCCGCTGATCGTGCCCAAGAAGCCTTGGCTATGTTGGCTGCCAGCGGCGAAACCGCTTTCGAACTGGGCAGCATCTCTGTTCAAGAAGCCGGCGAAGAACAGGTTCAACTGCTCGGACTATCCTGATGACTGACCTTTCCAAGGGCAAGCGACGCATAGTTGTCCTGATCTCCGGCGGTGGCTCCAACCTGCAATCCTTTATAGATGGTTGCGCGGATGGGTCACTGAACGGCGATGTGGTTGCAGTCATTAGTAACAAAGCTGGCGTTAAAGGCCTTGAGCGCGCAGCAGTTGCAGCGATCCCCAATATCACCTTGGATCACAGTAGCTTCGCCTCCCGCGCCGAGTTCGATGTAGCACTGGCCGATGTGATCGATAGCTTTACCCCAGATCTGATTGTGCTGGCTGGCTTTATGCGCATACTCACACCACAGTTTGTGAATCGCTTTCTCGGTCGACTGATAAATATTCACCCTTCATTGCTACCCAAATACCCCGGTCTACACACTCACCAGCGCGCTATAGATGCCGGTGACAGTGAAGCCGGCGCTACAGTGCACTTTGTTACCGCCGAGCTAGATGGCGGACCGTGCATAGTTCAGGCTCAGGTTGAGCTGCTGGAAAACGATACTGCTGAAGACCTGGCCTCAAGAGTGCTGGTCTTTGAACATCAGATATATCCATTGGCGGCACAGTGGTTCTGCGAGGGACGTCTAGAGTTGCGCGAAGGCCATGTGATTCTCGATAATGAGTTACTCCCCGAGGGCGGCGTCTGTGTCGAGATAGAAGAGCGTAGCCAGAGCAGCTGGTAGAACAAGGCCTGACTCAAAGGCCTGGCCGCTTCACAGGTAGCCTATTTTAAGAGACCAGCGAACCAAGTGAATTTTTGTTACTCTAACAGCATCTAAAAGAGATATCGCCGAGGTCAGACCATTGTCAGTATTCACAACGATTCAGCCTACCTTTCAGTCGGCTTTTCAGTCGGCCTTTCAATTGAAACGCTATCTCACTAGCGCGCTAAAGCAACTGTCACTGCTACTCTTACTCTCTATACAAACAACCACTGCTTTTAGCGGTGGCGCAGAAACCTCCATGGAAACAGTCTCTGCATCCACCTCAGAGCCCATCTCTGAACTAGTCCTCAGCCCCTACAGTGCCAACTACTCAGCCAAGTTTAGCGGCCTAGACATTGAAGCCGTGCAGCGCCTCGAAGAGATTGAACCGGGCATCTATCGCGAAAGCCTGACCGCGAAAAACTTCCTCGGCAAGATCGATGAACAGAGCACCTTTAGCCTCACCGACGAGCAACTCTTGCTCCCCGCTGAATACAGCTACATTCGCTCAGTGTTTGGTCGCACCAAAACAGAAGTGCAGCGCTTTGATTGGCAGAGCAAGACCCTGCACTATCAGAAGAATGACAGCCACAAAGAAACCGCACTGGAAGCCGGGCAACTGGATATGATCACCCACCGCCTGCAGCTGCGTCGCGATTTAAATGCCGGCCACAGAGCATTCTCTTATCCTGTCATTTCCAGGGGAAAGCTGAAACAATATGCCTATCGCGTAGTTTCAAACGAAGTATTGGAAACAGCCTTAGGGCCATTGGCCACAGTCAAAGTCGAGAAAATTGTCGATGCAGACGACAGTACCCAATTTATAGCCTGGCTGGCCAGGGACTGGGAATATCTAATCGTAAAACTCGAACAGAAAAAGAACGGTGACAGTCATCAACTTGAACTGCGCAGTGCAGTGGTCAATAACCAGACCGTACAGCCCCTTAACAACGCTCACACAAACTCGGATGGCAGCACAGAATGAACCGCGAACCTAAAAAAACTGGCTCAAACAATCTAGTCTTTATTGCTGGCACCCTAATCTCCGCGGTCATTATTGTCGCCGTTCTGTTTAAAGCACAGAGCAAGCCAGAATATGACCCCGAACTAATCGCCATACCAGAGCCAGTAGCCGAGGCAGTGATAGCGGCACCAGTAATACCTGAAGCTGTAATTCCAGAAGCCGTCGAACCCGAGCCAGAACAAGAGCCCGAGACCAACTCAGTCAGCACACCGCCAACCCTGCCCAAACTCGATAACAGCGACGACTTTATCCGCGAGCGCCTGCTGCTAATCAGCAACAAAACAGAATTCGCCAAATGGGTGAAAACCGATGATCTGCTGCGCCGCACCGCCAGCTATGCCGACGGACTATCCAACGGCGTACTGCTGTCAAAGATATTCCCCCTCACAGCACCGGAAGGCAAATTTGCCACCCATAGCAGCGACGGCACCGTCTGGTTAAACGCCGGTAACTACGAACGCTATGACAGCACCATCAACACTTTGACCAGCTTGCCCATGGACAACATGGCCAAGATGTTCCACTTCGCCAGACCACTGTTGGAAAATGCCTTTTCAGAAATGGGTTATAACCCGAGACAGATGGACGGTATTATCTTGCAAGCCATAGACGTTATATTGGCAACACCTGTAGTGGCCGAGCCGATTCGATTGAGCCGTGATTCTGTGGTGTATAAATTCGCTGATCCGGCGCTTGAGTCGCTGCTGCCATTGCAGAAACAGCTACTCCGCACTGGGCCGGAGAATACTCAGCGGATTCAGCAGCAGGCTAAGGCATTGCGGGATGCGTTGTTGAACCCCTAGTCGAACCATTCACCATAACTAGTTCAATATCAGGCAAGTTATTGGCGACCTCTTGATAGCTATGACTACGGGTAAGTACCTTAACAACATCAGGCAGTGGTTCCGCCCAAATTTCGGGCAAATCAGCCTCGCCCTCTAGTGCAGTAGCGAAAGGTAGCTTCTCGATTGGCGGACAAAACTCAGCTGTCACATCCTCTTTATTACCTCTCGCATCAACTCGAAACCAGCCCAGCTCCGCAATGTATACAGCGTTCAAACCATGGAGGCAAAATGGTGGCGCATCGGTAATCGTCAGGCGCTGATAACAGAGGCCCGCAGGAATTTTATTTGCCCGCAGCAGTGCCGCCAACAGATGGCTTTTGGCATAACAATAGCCAGTACGATGCTGAAGCACATCGGATGCTTTGCAGGTCACAGGATTGAGTTTGTAATCCCAACTATGTTTTATTTCGTCACGGACAAATTCAAAAGTTCTACGAATGATTTGCTCAGAATCAGAGGTGTTTTGGGCAAGATTTTTTGCATGAGCTAATATCTCTGGGGTGTTCCAATTTATGTATTCTGTAGATTCTAGATATTTTTTCATCTGCCCTTACTCACCAAAATTCAGCCGCCTAACCATTTAGTTAATCGTAGACCACACTAAGAATTCATCCAGTTCAAAGAGTGGATTTCACGGAGTAATATTGAGGGCAACCAGCTACACAGAGAAGCTGAATATATTAAAAGAATCGGATTTCGGATACGTAGAAAAAGCCAATTTAACCCAAAAAAATTAGTGT
>CAWLBR010000182.1:0-4420 GCA_963855085.1 Gammaproteobacteria bacterium | reverse complement strand
TTTTACTGGTTGCTGGGACAATAAATTTGCTACAGTAAGCGACCTTAAAAACAGCCTCTTATTGGGAGAGAAACATGGCATTTTCTGAAGTTGGAACTCCGGCGAGCGATTTCGCGCTTTTTAATCAGCGTGGCGAAAAAGTCAGTCTGGCGGACTTCCGTGGCATTAAGAATGTGCTGCTGTATTTTTACCCCAAGGCAATGACCCCTGGCTGCACAGTGCAGGCCTGTGGTATTCGCGACAGCAAAGATCAGTTCGCCGACTTGGATACAGTGGTCATGGCTGTTAGCCCAGACTCTGTGGACCGTCTGGTGAAGTTTGAAGACAAGCAGGAGCTTAACTTTACTCTGCTGTCCGACGAAGATCATCAGGTCACCGAGAGCTACGGCGCCTGGGATATGAAGAAATTTATGGGCCGTGAATATATGGGCGTGCTGCGCAGCACCTTCGTGATTGGCAAAGATGGCCTGATTAAACACGTGATGCCAAAGGTGAAAACCAAAACCCATCACGACGATGCATTGGCCTGGATTAAAGAGAACTTGTAATGCTTTTTATTTACAAAGCCTTTTATCTACAAAACTTTTAATCCATAAAGCTTTCAATCCATAAAGCTTTAACCCAGCGATAACCGTTTTTTAACTGTAACTGCCAAGACCTAAGACTGTCGCGGCGCTAATGATCTAACATTATTAATTAAATCTAAGGACTCACTATGTTTTTTATTTCCAGTGCACAGGCACAGACTGCAGCCGGTTCCGGCGATCCAGGTATCACCGGCTCGCTGATTATGTTTGGCGGACTGTTTATCTTTATGTACCTGTTTATTATCCGTCCCCAGCGCAAGCGTCAGAAAGAGCACACAGATCTGATCACTGGTCTCGGCAAGGGCGATGAAGTCACTATGACTAGCGGCATACTTGGCAAGATCGTCAAGCTTGAAGGTGAGTATGTAGTGGTCGAAGTGAATGATAAACTTGAGCTTAAGTTTCAAAAGTCCGCGGTTCACGCGGTGCTGCCAAAAGGCACTATCAAGGCGATCTAACATCGCAATCAAAAAAGGCCGCTCACGCGGCCTTTTTTACAACTCGCTAGTAGTTAATAGCAGTTGTTCAGAGAGGGTAGCTAAATGATTAATTATCCAGAGAGACTTAATCTCGCCCAGACCCCTACGCCGTTCTATCCCTTAGAGCGACTGTCTGAGCAGCTTGGCGGGCCGCGCATCTGGATTAAGCGCGACGATCTCACTGGAGCTGCCACCTCTGGCAATAAGATCCGCAAGCTTGAATTTCTCTTGGCTGAAGCCTTGGCCAATGGCTGCGACACATTAATTACCTCTGGCGGTGTGCAATCCAACCACTGCCGCTCTGTAGCGCTGCTCGGCGCACAGTTGGGTCTTAAAGTTCACCTGTTATTACGTGCGGATATTGAGCCCAAGCCAGTGGGTAATCTGCTTCTGGACCATTTGGCCGGTGCCACGATTAGCCATTACAACCTCGAGGAATATCGAAGCTTGGATAAACTCTTTGCCCAGTGGCAAGAGCACTACGCTGAGCTCGGTAGCAAAGCCTATTCAATCCCGACTGGTGGCAGCAATGGCACTGGTATGTGGGGTTATATAGCCGCCGCTGAGGAGCTGTCTGAGGACTTTCAACGCAATGACGTCACCGCCCAGGCGATTGTTCACGCTACAGGTTCTGCGGGCACTCAGGCGGGTTTAATGCTGGGTTGTCAGTTGCATCAGATCAATACTAGAGTAAAAGCCTATGCGGTCTGTGATAACGCTGCCTATTTTACTCGGAAAGTACGTAAAGACCTGCAGCAATGGCAGGCTCAGTACAGCCCAGAAACCGATATTTCAGCCCTGATCGCGGATACCTGCGATGACTATGTTGGCCCGGCTTACGGTGTTGCTGATCAAGAGGTGTTTGATTGTATTAAACAGATTGCCGCTCTAGAAGGCGTTTTGCTCGACCCGGTTTATACAGGCAAAGCCTTTTTTGGCATGATGGAAGATATCAAAAAAGGTAAGTTCTCCGATCAGCAGAACAACGATATTGTCTTTGTTCACACTGGCGGACTATTTGGATTATTCGCCCAGCAGCATCGTCTGGGCTACTAAAGTTGCGCTACTAAACTTGTAGGACTAAAACAGTACGGATAAAACAGTACGGATAAAACAGTACGGATAAAACAGTACGGATAAAACAGTACGGCTAACTAAAACAGTGCGACCAAAAAGAACAATAATAAAAAAAGCACTAAAAACAAAAAAAAGGGACTGATATGTTTGAACAAATAATCGATACCATGAGAGATGTGATCTGGGGCCCAGGTATGCTGGCACTGCTGCTGGGAACCGGCATCTACCTATCAATCGGCCTCAAAGGAATCAGTATCACCAAGATTCCCTATGCTTTTAAGCAGCTCTTCAAAGGCCGAAAAGGCAGTGGCGAAGGGGAAATCAGCCCTTTTAATGCATTGATGACGGCACTCTCATCCACCGTAGGCACCGGTAATATTGTCGGTGTTGCGACGGCCATCGCTCTCGGCGGACCCGGAGCGCTGTTTTGGATGTGGTGTGCTGCAGTAATTGGCCTGGCAACCAAATATGCCGAGGCAGTACTGGCCGTTCACTACCGTGAAACCGATGAGTTGGGTAAGAAAGTCGGTGGACCCATGTACTACATCAAGAATGGTCTTGGCGCCAAGTGGAAGTGGCTCGGCATGTTGTTCGCCTTTTTTGGCGCACTGGCGGGCTTTGGTTTGGCCAACACGGTGCAGTCCAATGCTGTATCCCAAGTCTTAGAAAGCAATTTCAATGTACCCAGTCTGGTCAGCGGTATCGTTATGTCGATACTCGTCGGTATTGTATTACTCGGCGGTATTAAGCGCATTGCAGAAGTAGCTGGCAAACTGGTTCCCTTAATGGCGATTATCTATTTGCTGGCCACCGTGAGTATTCTGATTCTCAATGCGGCGGAAGTGCCCGCTGCGGTCTTCTTAATAGTTGATACAGCGTTTAACGGTGCTGCAGCCACCGGCGGATTTGTCGGTGCCACGATTATGTTGGCTCTGCAAAGTGGTGTAGCTCGCGGCGTCTTTTCTAACGAGTCTGGTCTGGGGTCCGCGCCCATCGCTCACGCTGCCGCTGAGACAAATAGCCCAGTGCGCCAGGGTTCAATCGCCATGCTCGGTACCTTTATAGATACGCTGATTATCTGCACTATGACTGGTCTTGTCCTAGTGGTTACAGGTGTCTGGGACGGTGAGTTACACGGCGCCGCCATGACGTCAGCCGCCTTCAGCTCACAGCTACCGTTTGGCGATATTATCCTGACTCTCTGTATTATCCTGTTTGCCTTTACCACCATGTTGGGCTGGAGCTATTACGGCGAGCGCTGTGCTGAGTTCTTGCTCGGCCCCAAGGTGATAGTGCCATTCCGAGTACTCTGGGTAGTGGGTATTTTTCTCGGCACACAGATGAGTTTAGAACTGGTGTGGAAAATGTCCGATGTACTCAACGGAATGATGGCCATTCCCAACCTAATTGCATTGGTGTTCCTGGCGCCGGTTGTGTTTCGCCTGTCCAAAGAGTATTTTGCTGAAGAAGAGCAAGCAGAGAGCGACGCTGCAGCTCAAAAAACGTCTTAATCTTACAGAGCAAAATAGAGAAATTAACTTATGTCTGAATTAAACGGCCCTAAACTGGTTATCGCGATTTCCTCCACCGCACTATTTGATATGCGTGAGAGCCATGAGATCTATGAAAGCCAGGGCGTGGCCGCTTATGCTAAATATCAGCGCGAGCACGAGGACGATATTCTCGAGCCAGGTGAAGCCTTTCCCCTGGTTACCAAGCTGTTGCGAATCAACGAAAAGCTCGGTGGGGAGCCAAGGGTGGAAGTGATCCTGCTGTCACGCAATTCGGCGGATACTGGCCTGAGAGTATTTAATTCCATTGCCCATCATGGACTGAATATTACCCGCGCTGCCTTCTCCGGAGGAAACTCGCCCTACAGATATGTCTCGGCCTTTGCCTGTCATTTGTTTTTAAGCACCAACGCCCAGGACGTTCGCAGCGCTTTGGATAGCGGTATGGCCGCGGCAACTCTGCTGCCATCCCAGAAGAGCATCAGTGAGTCAGATGAGCTGCGCTTTGCCTTTGATGGTGATGCGGTGCTGTTCTCTGATGCCTCCGAGCGGATCTTTAAGGAGCGCGGTCTAGACGCCTTTACCGCCAACGAAAAAGCCGAAGCCCGTATGCCATTGGATGCAGGCCCGTTTAAGAAGTTCTTGCAGACACTGCACTCACTGCAAGCTGAATTTCCCATAGATGAATGTCCGATTCGAACCGCCCTTGTCACTGCGCGAGCCGCCCCAGCTCATGAGCGCGTTGTGCGAACATTGCGCGAGTGGG